>JAVCCX010000180.1 GCA_030765245.1 Candidatus Zophobacter franzmannii
TGCGGTGCAGGTCCGGCATTAAGCTATTTGTGACCATCCGTCTTCACAATGTTACGCCGTGACAGGTTGGAAAGGTCAGAAATTAGTTTTACAGTAAGCCATATCACATACCTATCAGACTATTACATCCCAACAGTGTCCTTAGTAAAGACGCGTTACCCACGCGTTAGCTACCCGTTACCCACCCGTGGGCCTCCCGTGGAAAGCCACGAGTTATCCACAAGTTGTGTATAAGTTACTAATTCTAAAATCTCCCGTCTTATTCAAGGACAGTATTGATGAGAAATTGGCGAAATCTTGATTTCTATTGATTGTATCCTCCCAAAAATGGGCATTAGATGTTATGCCCTACAAAGTAAAGCGAGTGACCCCACTTGCTTATAGCTTGAAGAGCCATCAAAAATAACAGGTTAACAATTCAAAGAAACGATGTGAAATTCTATGAATTACCAGCAACTCAGGGGAGTCGCTGTACTGGGAGATGCAAACTTTTTTGCAACGGGGAATCGATGAGCATCTATGGCGAAGAGTTCGCAAGCCAAAGGCGAGCAACTATACGGTTCCCCGTCCCTGAAATGAGATACAACACAACTGGGGACAGTTGTGCTACATAATGGGAATAAAAAAAGCCCGACTTTGCAGTAGGGCTTCAATCTATTCACATCACCGATTAGTGATGATCTTTCTCTTTACATAATTCGAGGAGGACGCCACCGGTTGACTTCGGATGCAAAAAGGCAATGTCTGCCCCATGAGCACCTGGTCGTGGTTCCTTGTCGATAAGTCTAATTCCATTCTCGTCAGCTTTTGCAAGTTCAGCAGGAAGGTCGTCAACGGCAAGAGCGATATGCTGGATGCCTTCACCTTTCTTCTCGATAAACTTAGCAACAGGGCTGTCATCGCTGGTAGGACATAGAAGCTCAATTCTGCATTCGGTTCCCACAGGGAAGAAAGCAACCTTAATCTTCTGAGATTCCACTTCTTCGACACTCTCAAGCGTAAGTCCCATCTTCTGATAGAACTCAATCGCCTGGTCAAGGTCTTTGACAGCGATTCCGATATGGCTTAATTTCTTAATCATTATACTTGAACCTCGAGATCTTCTTCTTTCTGTCTTAATCTTTTCTCTTTTGTTGCAAGACTAAATCCAAGTTTCATTGCCTTAATATTAAGGTCAACAAAGGCAGGTTTAACGGTCTTACGAATTGCTTTCTCAAGTGACTTTTCATTCACAATTCCTGAGATTCTAACGAGGAAAGCAAGTGAGAGAATATTAGTTACCAGCTGAGTTCCAAGTTGTTCCTGAGCGATGTCAGTGAACGGTAACTCATAGGTATTCGGAGCTTGAATAGCAATATATTTAACGAAAGTAGTATCCACAATAAGGATTCCACCTTGTTTAAGGTCCAACGAATATTTATCACAAGCTTCCTGAGTAAGACTAAGAAGAATATCCTGTCTGATAGCCTCAGGGAAGTTGATATCTTCGTTGCTAATGATAACATCAGCACGAGAATAACCACCACGAGATTCAGGACCATAGCTCTGAGTCTGAGTAACTTTATTTCCATCATTTACGGCTGCGTTTGCAAGGATAATCCCACCGAGGATAAGTCCCTGACCACCACTTCCGCTTAATCTGATCTCTTTGAACACTAATTTACTCATCAGATGTCTCCTTAATCTTCTCAACTACTTTGGCATATTGTTCGCAATATTCAGGACACTGAACATTCTTAAATACGCCACGAATAGTTTTACCTTCAAGCTTCTCAGGTGGAAGTTTAGCTGTGGCAGTGTTGAGGACAGTATTATCTCTCATCGCCTGCATCATCTCTGGTGGTCCACCCTTCTTATTCATTCTACCATAGATAACCGGACAAGCACTTATGACATCAATGATTGAAAAACCTTTGTGATTCATAGCATCAACTATCATCTTCTGGAGTTCCATTGTATGGAAAGCTGATGAACGAGCAACATAAGTAGCACCTGCACCAATGACAAGGTCACAGATATCAAATTGTCTATCAAAGTTACCATATGGAGATGTTGTAGCTTTTGCATCATCTGGAGTAGTTGGTGAATACTGTCCACCGGTCATTCCATAGATGTTATTATTTACTACAATTACAGTCATATCAATATTTCTGCGAGCTGCATGGATAAGGTGATTACCACCAATAGCAGTACTATCGCCATCACCTGTAACAACAATAACCTTCATATCAGGTTTGAATGTTTTGATACCGGTAGCAAAGGCAATTGCTCTACCATGCAAACTATGCAATGTATTTAAGTCTATATAAACCGGCATACGGCTTGAACAACCGATACCGGAAACCATTGTAATATTATTACGATCAAGATTCTGTTCTGCTATCGCTCTGATAATAGTTCCAAGGATTGTTCCATTACTACAACCGGAACACCATACATGGGGGAACTTCTTGTCGTGGCGAAGGAAGTCATGAACTACGCGTTGTGATACTTTTCCCATTATAACACATCCTTAATTTTCTGAAGAATTTCTGTTGGAGTAATCAGAGTGCCATTAACACGCTGAAGTCCGATAAGCTTAGAGTCTGTCGTGCTCTTCACAAGTCTTCTCAACTCATGTAAGAACTGCCCCTGATTAAGTTCAGGAACAACAACATAATCTACATTCTTCAACATTTTGCGGACAGCATCATCAGGGAAAGGCCAGATTGTTAAAGGTCTTAACAAGCCAACTTTCAGTCCTTCTGCACGAGCCATCTTAACTGCTGCTTTAGCTGAACGAGCCATAATACCTGCTGCAAAAATAGCAATGTTAGCATCTTCCATCTTATAACTTTCAATCTGAACAAGGTCACGGATATTGTGAACAATCTTCTTCTGAAGTCGTTCCATCATTGCCCCTGCTTCTTGAGGTTTATTAGTTGGAAAACCCTGTGCGTCATGGGCAAGACCAGTTACATGGAATCTATAACCTTCACCATAACTAGCAAGTGGAGACAAGTACTTCTGATTTTCATCATAATGTTTGTACCAATTTGCAGGAACTGTAGGTTTGATTCTATTGATAATCTGAATCTCAGATGCATCAGGAATAGTGATAGCTTCTCTCATGTGTCCAAGCACTTCATCGAGAAGAAGTACAACACATGTTCTATATTTTTCAGCCAGATTAAAGGCTCTGATTGTTAAGGCATAGCTCTCTTTTACTGAGTCTGGATAAAGGACAATCGCAGGAGCATCACCATGTGAACCCCAACGAGACTGCATTATCTCACCCTGTGCCGGACTCGTAGGCAATCCGGTGCTTGGTCCACCACGCTGTACATTGACAACCACACAAGGTGTCTCTGTAATCTTAGCGAAACCAATTCCTTCCTGCATAAGTGAAAATCCCGGGCCACTGGTGGCAGTAAATGATTTTGCACCTGCAAGTGATGCACCAATAATGGCTGCAATACTTGCAATCTCATCTTCCATCTGGATAAATGTATGACCTCGTTTTGGGAGCTCATTCGCTAATATCTCCGCGACTTCAGTGGAAGGTGTAATTGGATAACCGGCAAAGTAATTACAACCGGCTGCTAAGGCCCCTGCTGCAACAGCTTCGTTTCCCTGCATTAATGTTAATACGGGCTTCTGACTATTTTGGGCCATAAGCTCCTCCCTTCTTATCTTTTGCACCAGTGATAGCGAAATCTGGACATAATCTGTCACAGGTCTCACAGTGAATACATTTTTCTGGATACTTTACGTATGGAGAACCGTCTGCTTTACGTGCAAGACACTTTGTTGGACAAAATGCCACACAGATTCCGCACTTTTTACACCAATTGTAATAGATGTAAACCGGTGCATCGAAGTCGCCTGTTGTTTTAACTTCATTAACTTCAACAGTCATCTTCTCAGAGGAGTCTTCCTCTCTGATTATTGTTCCGGTTCGGTCCTTTTCTACCTTTTGGGACATCGTTTCCTCCAATGTTAATCAAAATTGAAGTCAACATACTTACCGCAAATTAAATAGCAAGCTTTTTCGGATTATCCCGTTCTGTTTAGAGGGATTGAGGTCTTACAGATGCCCATGCTTAAAGGGCTCTAACTGTGTTAATATTTATCTCATTTTATTTAAGTGTGTTCCGATTAGGTCAACCTTTGCACTTTTAGGGACATTTTTTCCACTACTACTCGCCTGTGATTCCAAGGATAACTCTTCGAGTACGGGGACCGTCAAACTCGCAGAAATAGATACTTTGCCATGTTCCCAGCAAGAGCTTTCCGTTTTCAATGAACACTCGACAGTCACAACCTACTAATGTGGAAAGAAGATGGGCATCGGAGTTACCTTCCATGTGTTTAAATTCAGGTCTATCAGGAGAAATAATCTTAAATGAATGGAGCAAGTCAGTCATCACATCGGGGTCTGCATTCTCATTTATCGTCACTCCGGCTGTAGTATGAGGAATAAATATTGTAACGATCCCCTCACGAATTTCACTCGCTGTTACAGCACCCTGAACTTGATAGGTAATATCCTGCATCTCTTTGTTTCGTTTTGTCTCAATGTTAAACTTAGATATTTTCATCAGCTTCTCCTCATTTTGTCTCTTGAAAATCACATCCTAAATCCAATTGAAACAGGCATAAACATCAAGTCAATTTATTCTCCATTCTCTCCCGTTGCTCGCAACGTGTAGGAAATGGGAGAGAAATGAAAAAAAAGAAAATATTGTGCAATAAAACTCTATCTTTATCGTTAACAGTAATGAGGTACGATGAAAAAAGAGACAAAGAGTAAGCTTACAAGTTTCCTGGATAAGAATTATGAGCGAATGGTTTCCTTTGCGAGAAGCAGATTTAATCAGGTTGCGGAAAAGGACGGAGAGGATATTGTTCAGGATGTAATGCTAAACTTGTTGAAAAAGACCAACTTCGTGTATCCGATTGAAAACCTGACAAGTTATGCTTACCAGAGTCTGAGAAACAAGATTGTTGATGAGCTTCGTACCAACTCTCGGAATGATGTTTCGTTGAATCGTTACCTCAATCAAAACAGTTCCAGTGAGTTTATCGAGCTTGTTCAAGGTGTTGATGAAGAGTTTGAAGATTGTACAAACCTGATTCACGATGCTCTGTCAGTACTACCGGAATCACAACGATATGTAATTGTAGAAAACGAACTTAAAGGGCGAAAGCTAAAAGAGATTGCCCTTGAATTAAACAAACCCCTGGGGACTATCCTTGCCCGGAAATCTCGGGGGATGAAACAACTGAAAACAATAATTGAATCTATGGAGGATAATAATGAAGATGTTTAATTGTAACCTTGGTGGTAACTTATCTGGTAATACAAAATGCAAAGTACCGAAAGTTGTAGGATTTACCTTATTAGGCGTTGTTGGTGCAGGAGCTCTTATCGTCAGTGGTAGTGCTATCGTAAAAGGGCTCTGGAACTGGCTCCTCACAGATCTCTTCGGGTTTAAAAGAATAACCCTTAAACAAGCTTTTGGACTCACAATATTAGCGAAATTCCTCTTCGGGGGTGGCGGTTTCTCCCATAGTAACAGTGGTGGTCACAGTAAGAAAAAGTATATCAAGAAGGATATTCTAATTAAAGAAGAAAAAGATCTTACTGAAGATGAACCAAAAGAAACAGAAGAGCCAGTTGTCGAAAAGGAAACTACTAAATAGTAGATTATAGATTGATAAAAGGGCTCAGAAATTGAGCCCTTTTCTATTTTATAGTGTGAATCTGTTTATAACTTCTTAGCAACACAAAATCAGCAGATTGTCTAGATGATATTATCCATGTATATTTAGATTGACAGTTCCGATGTGCTATTAGTAAATGCTTTAGGAAGTTGATTTTACAAAGCTATGGACCCTGATACTCAGATTATAAA
>JAVCCX010000109.1 GCA_030765245.1 Candidatus Zophobacter franzmannii
CAAAAGGATAAAGGATATGGTTTGTGCTGATTTTAATCCTGAAAGGATTTACCATTTCTAACAATGGGTTTTAACCCATGGTAATGACTCTCAATTACTACAACCCTATATGGGTTGCCCTATTTTTTATCATGCAAATGATAATAGTTAGATATTCCATGTACTTTGATTGCTCCCAATCAATAAGAACTAAATCAATACTCAACACTTATCCACAAATTGTGGATAACTTACCTGTTTCGGTAGGAGTCCGGTAGGAGTCTGGTTAGAGATTGGTAGGAAAATAGTTAGAATTGAATGGGTGGAATTGAACAATAATTTTGATCAATAGATGATGATTTAAGATTTATAGGCTTTTACAGTGCTCTATCACAATTAAGGATTAAGAATGGTCATTTTCTTCACTGAAAATTGTGACTCACTTATCTCCCAGCACAGGGTTTGCACAAGAGACTCTCAAGAGTCAGTCTACCATTTATCCGGTATTGTGATAGAGCAATGATAGAACATAATTAAAACTGTCGAATTGAAGTGATTAATGGTAGGGCAAACTCTTTTAGTGATTCTCCCCATTGCATCGCTCTTTGTTTGCTTACTTTTACTTTTCTTAAATACTTGTATTTAAAAATATTGGTATGAACTTTGTTGTGCGTGAACAGCTACTTCAAGATGTAAACTGAGCAACGGTATTCCATACATAATTTGTGTTTAATATTTAACTATAAAAAATACTTGACTCAATCAAGTTTTTTGCTTGGCTTAATTTCATTATATGGATGTATTTATGAAAGCTAGACATTTCTTTCTCGTTGTAATAGTTTTTGCACTATTTGGTTGTTCAAAGGATGATGGGGTAACGGCTCCACCCAGCACTGATAATTACTATTTGTCTCATTTGTTTGAAGATGGCATATTAAGAGAAGAATACATATATAACAATGAGAAATTGATGCAACGCATGAATCGCTTTGATGAAGGTGACTTGCACTGGTACCAATTATACGAATACACTGATGAATATTTAACCGAAATCGAAAGTTATCATATTGACAATGCGGTAGATATACTTGGTGGCTACAAAGAGTTTATATATGATAGTGGATTATTGATTGAAATCCAAATATTTGAAGGTTCAACTGAACCATATGCTGTATGGAAATTTGATTATGAGAATAATAAAATGAGCAGATGGACATGGTACGATGATAGTCCAGATTTCGTAGTATTTTCTGGTTATTATGATTTTGTTTATGAAAATAATAATTTAGCACATGTCAAAGGATACAACTCCGACGAAGAAATGACACAAGAATATTCATATGAATATGACTCAAAAAACAATGCTTTTTTTTATGTAAATACAATGAGATACTTATGGGATGATGATTATCCTTTTGTCAGTGATAATAATATATTAAGTTGTGCATATGATTCGTTCGATGATGTGAATTGGAACCACGCAGTATACACATATTCTTATGCTTATAATGACTCTGATTTCCCTACCAGCTGTGTGAGAGTCAAAAACTACGATGGTGGTAGCTCAACTCATTCATATAGTTTTGAATATATAATAGATGACTAATGATTGGATACTAACTATAGCAAAAATACTATAAAATTGGAGATGCCATAGCCTATATGTCTTTGAGTTGAATTTAAACAGCTCATTATTCTACAAGTTTTCTATGTATATCCAATGGGATTCTTGATAGAATCTCGTAATTAACTTGTTGGCTAATCTCACTAAATGAATCAACAGAGATTGATAAATCATTTTGAGTTCCCACTATAATCACTTCATCTCCTATTTTTGCATCATCGAGATTAGTTAAATTAGCTATAATCATATTCATATTGACTAAACCAATAATCCCACACCTAACCCCGTTGATAAGAACCCTACCATTATTACTAAGAGATCTACTATATCCATTTGAATATCCAATTGGAATTATCCCAATTTTCATGTCATCTTGAGCTAAATAAGTTGTTCCGTAGCTTATGAAATCTCCTGTTTTGACTTTCTTGATACTCATGATTTTGGTTTTCCAGCAGATGACTCTTTTTAGAGGATCTACTATGTTCTTTTTATTATGAATAAATCTCAAATAGGTTTCTTTACTAGACCAATAACCATATTGCATAATACCAATTCTCACCATATTGAAACGTGCTTCAGGATAACTAAATGCACCGGCAGAACAGGCAATATGTTTGTATTCAGGAAAAATACTATTATTAGTTAGCTTCCTTATTCTTGATTTAAAAGTATTTATCTGCTTTTTAACTCTCACATGGTTGGCTATACTTTCAGGGCCGGCTAAATGAGAGCAAATCCCTTTAATTACAAGAGCTCCCTCATTGGCTTGGATTAATTTAATAGTCTTATTAAACTCTTTTGCATTCAATCCGGTCCTATTTAAACCTGTTTCCACTTCAATATGAATTTTAGCTTTCATATTTAGCTTCGCTGATAATTTTATCGCACACTTGAGTTTCTCCAAGTCAAAAACATAAAATTCAAATCCCTGGATTATTGCATCTTCAAGATCTTCATTATCAATCCAACCCTTAATCATGATATCGGAACTGTCTGATAGTACTTTCCTAGCTCTAATAGCTTCTAAATAGCTAAATACAGCGAAATGATTGATTCCATTATTTTCAACTTCTTTAGCAAATATTTCGATTCCATGTCCATAAGCATTTGCTTTTATTACTGAAGAAATCTTAACTTTATCACCTAGTACTTCTTTCAAAAAACCTATATTATTTCTGATAGCACTTTGACTTATTTGAATTTCTGTTGATGAGCTCATGTTATTCCTTATTAAAACAATCTTTGTGTTCACGATAAATAGCAATTGATTTCATTATTGCTATGAAGTTATAATTTAAACTGGTTTGCTAACAGTCTGCAATCTTTATAGATCTGGTAAAATATTTCGACACCCGTATCAATGATCTCATCCGGGAAGTCATATTCAGGATTATGTAGACTCGGATGCTTTATCCCTGCTCCCAATCCGAAAAAAGCACCAGCATAACTATTGGTATAATAGGAGAAATCCTCTGACCATTTAAAGGGTTCTTTCAGAGTTTCTGTTGTTAATCCTAACTTCTCAGTTGCTTTACTTACTATATCGACACATCCGTGATTATTAACTACTGCAGGGAATATGTCTTTATAACTAATTTCATTAGATAGCACTTCTTCCTTACAAACTTGCTGAACAATTCTCTCTGATTTCTCAATCAGACTTTGCATATCTGTATTTGTTGCCGACCTTAGAGTAACCATCACTTCTGCATACCCGGGAGATGTTCCAAAGGCAATTTCTCCCAGCCGAATATGAATTATGGTTAGTGATGTAAACTCTTTGAATAACGCCTTCTCTCTAATCAATTTATGAAATCTGTTTATAAGTTTTTCTATTGCAAAAACAGGACTAATACCATTTTCAGGTTCAGCTGCATGAGAAGTTTTACCATATAGCTTAATTATCATTCCCCTTGATGCACAGGCAAAACTGTCTTTCTTCAGCAGGATTTTATTTTCAGCAAAACCGGGTATATTATGAAGACCAAATATCTTATCAGGTTTAATAGAATTAAACTTCGGATCTTCTGTAATATTATGGGCACCTTCTCCTGTTTCTTCAGCAGGTTGGAATAATAATACAACCTTACCTGTTTGGGGTAAATCGTTACTTATCTTCTTTGCTAAACCGTACAGTATAGTCATATGTCCATCATGTCCGCAACTATGGTTTACATTAGGGTTCTTTGAACAATATGAAACATCACATTCACCTTGAATAGGTAAGGCATCCATATCTGCTCGAAACATTATTGTTTCACCTTTTTTATAACTATCCCAAACAAAAGCAAAACCATAATCAAAGTTGATAATTTCAGTTGGATTCAAATCTATAATATACTGCTTAACTATGCCCGAGGTCAACTCTTCATAGTTTGATAGCTCTGCATTTTGGTGCAGAAGATGTCTTAATTGGATTAGGTTATTTATCATAGTTTATATTGATCTCATTTCTGCATATTTCTTTTCAACTTCAACGTTCTCATTGATTCGACATTCCATTTTTACTCCTAAAGTGATCCTTGCCCCAAACTCGCTACGCTCACAATGCTGCAAGCCCCTTGCATTTTTCCACCCAATGTTCTTTGCCACTATTAAATTACCAGTGCCTTGATATATGGTTCAATAGTCTTTAAGACCTTGCATTTTGTAGCTACATTGCATAGTTTGGTTAGATTAAGATCATTTCTACTTAGGTAATTCTTAAGTGCTTCAAGAGCTATATCTTCTCCAAGCTTGTTTCTATACCTAAAAACATCACAGATTGTTTTCTCAATTGAGTATATTTCAAAAGATCCGTTTGCAGTGTCAATTCTATCAATTTCGATTGGATAAATAGTGTCTGAGAAGTAAAATACTTTAACGGGAGGATAGTCTATAGAAAATCTTGCAGTATTATTTGGGACTGCAACTTGAACAATACCTGGGTTTATTGTTGCAAGGTTGTAATAGTGCAGAGCTGAATTTAGACATATTATAGCTTTAGAATTTGCCCTATAAATATCTCTATATATACTGTTTTCATCCCAGTAATAATCAATTAGCTTATAAAGACCCGGCTTTATTTTTTCTATAATATTCTCTTCAAGGGTCTTTGAAATAACACGAGTATTAAAGCCTGCTTTTTTCAAATCTTTCATTCTTCCATAACCATGATTTTGAATGAAGTAAGTAACAATATCCATTATTTAACCTTATGTGACTCTTTTTGAAGGTAATAATGAAATACTTACCTTCATTTAGAACCAACATTATTTAACTGAATGTACTTGTAAAGATTTTTAGGTCAATAAAGAATTGATAACTTTTAATCTAGTGACAATGTCTCTTGGAGAAAGCGAATCCAGAACCTGTCTTTAAGTATCGTTCAAAGCTCTCAGCTTTAGATTCATCAGCGAAGTAAGTATAGCTCACAATTTTCCAAGGCTTGTATCTCTTTGTGTGGGTTGATTTACCTGTATTGTGGTCATTTAATCTTCGAGAGACATCATCAGTGATACCAGTATAGTATTGGGATGGGTGTTCGATACTCTGAATAATATAAACAAATTTCATCGGCCCTCCTTCGTTAAAACTATGGAGGACAAACTTCTCTAAATCTTCAAGTATTATATATTACTTCAGGTCTAATTCTCTTCATTATATTCTACTCAAGTCTTCGAAGTATGGCTTGCCAAACGAAGCTTTAGCGAAGTTTGGTGGAGGTGGCGGGAATCGAACCCGCGTCCAAAGAACGGCCAAAAAGCAAATCTACATGTTTAGTTGTCTTTTATTTCTCATTCTCTCAAGAAAGGCAATCAGAACTATTCAAGAACCAGCCTGTTTAGTTTTCGTTACTCATTACAGACTTCTTGAG
>JAVCCX010000258.1 GCA_030765245.1 Candidatus Zophobacter franzmannii
AGAATCTCTTTAGCTGAATATTATTAATGAACTGAATAATAAGACCTGCATTTGCAAACCTTTCTTCCGGGTTTTTACGGAGGAAATTATGCAGGAACATTGCTAACTCTATTGGAATAGCTGAATTTAACTCACGAGGGAGTTTTGGGAAGAAGTGCAACTGTTTCCCGGAGATAAGGGAAGATATTGCATCTAATGAAAATGGGTATGAGCCGGTTGTGAGCCAGTATAATATCACACCTAATGAATAGAAGTCACTGGCTTTTACAGCATCTTCACCTAAGAATATCTCAGGAGCAATGTATGGTAATGAGCTGGCCTGATGTCTATTTTTCTCTTGTAGCGTAACCTTGGTAAAGCCGAAGTCTAAAACTTTTACTGTAAGTCCATTCTCATCCATTCTATAGAGAATATTCTCAGGCTTTAAATCTTTATGGTAAATTCCATGGCTATGAAGAGCATTTAAAGCATAGCATACTTGAACAATAAGCTCATAAAAAAGGTCTATTTGATTTGGTTTAAATGTAAAATGCTTAAGTGATCTGCCTTCAAAGTATTCGCAAATGTAGTATATATGGTCACCAATATTACCAAAGTCAATAACCTGAACCAGGTTCGGATGCTCAATTTTAGTGATATGATGCATATCTTCAGGAGTAAACTTTTCATAAAGCTCAGTTGCAGAAATTTGTTGAAAGTACTTCAAAGCATATTGTTTATCAGTTCTAATGTCTCTAACTTTGTATACCGTTGCCCAAACTCCTGTACCAAGACTTTCTAGTACTTCATACCGAGAATCAATAATCATTAAATCCTCCCTTTATATGTAGAACAATGAATTAGTTAAATGTCAAGGGAAATATCACTATTTTTACTACTGTAAAGATAACTTTATATACTGACTAAAGTAATTATTTTTATAACCTGCTCTATTACTTTGAGATAAATAGTAGATTTTGCTCAGAACAGTAAGATAAAACCACCCTCCCATCAGAAAATTCTTGACGGATTATTGCTTGATAGCGAAGTTTATTCAAAATAGTTAGTAATTTATGAGGAGTAAAGATGCTTAAAAATCAAAAAGGGTTATCCATATATGGTATAATTAGTATCATCGCCTTTTTAGCTCTTATTTTCATTCTCGCACTTCCGGGAATGTTTAATCTAAATGAAAAGGAAAACGAGGATATTTGCATCAAGCAACAGGAACAGCTTTATAAAGCTATCAAACAGTATATGAATGATAGACAGGGTGATTTCAATGGTGATGCTGTTGAGCTTAAAAGAACAGGTTATCTTAAGTCAACTTTCGAATGCCCTGAAAACGGTGTTGGTGACAAGTACAAGATGAGTGGCAAGTATAACGAGGGAGACATGATTGTTGAAATTCAATGTGCTAATATCGAAGAGTTTAAAGGACATAAGATCCCCGAAGCCTTTTTCCTTAGAATGAATAATTAAGATTCATTTCAATTTGAAAGCCTTCCATTATGGAGGGCTTTTTGAGTTCTATCAGGAGATGCAAGAGGACCGGTTGAACATCTTCAGTATGCTTATCTATTGATAAACAAGGTGTTAACTCTCATGGGAAAGATTAGTTATAATATCCATTTAAATCTATTCTGAAACTGGATCCCAAACAATATCTTTGAATTAATTGTTGTTTCTCTTGTTTATGATAATAGTCAGTTATGGCAATACTTTGCTCTATAATCGTTTTATTGTATGCTTGATTAGTTAATAGTAGCATGGATTTACAGTTATATTCTTTTTAAAAGTTTCTTACATTGTCCATAACTTCATAAAAATTTCGTTACTTTTACTTTTATCTGAGTTTCTTTACGAGCATCGATAGTCTCTCGTATATAAACCATCCCATATCAAGACAAACGGCTTACCAGAATCTAACCTCTCACCCACCTGCCTTCCTCTCTTTTAATGGGGCAAGGGAAAGGCTAAATGGTGCTTAATTGGATAAGTATTGGATGGAGTTTTTGTTCAGCAGTAATTAAATACTACTGATCCGAGCGAGAGTTATATCATGTTCAACGATAGTTTGTATAAATGGAACGATATAAATAATGAATGAATCATCTTTCAAAGGAGTTTGCCGTAACAAAGTGAAAATGGACTTCTTTAGAAAGGAAAATGTATTCTTACTGTCCGTAGTGCGAGGGTCCACGCCTGCACTCAGCTCAAAGGCTGTCCGGCATCACGAAATTAGCAGGAATAGATAGATCCGTTATACAAGGGAGCAAAATTATCCACTAAAACATTATTATATATATTAACCTGACTATTCCAATTAGACTGCATAAAAATCAATCCAGTAAGTTACCCAAAAACACGATCACCATAAAATGTATTGTTGATGATGTTTGCAACACCAAATCCTTCAATAAATACGGCTTGCTTGCTCACTCTCGTTCACTGCGGTGCAAGTTTAACCTAACTATAATCAAATTATCATCTCATCAATCTTACAGATGTAATTTAACTTTTCTGCTTACACCATTCTCAACAACACGCAGTTTCCCCGCTGATAACCCACTGTGCACGCACTGTGTAGATTATGTAAATGACGACAATTGTATTATAATTGTTTTGTTGAGAATGCTCCGGTATTCTTATACCTGCAACTCAAGCGTGTTGCTGTATAAAAAGAAAATCGAAAGATAAGCAAGAAAACACTTGCGTTGTATTTTATATTTCTTATAATTATTCCAAATAGTTAGCTTGGAAGGGTGATATGGATTTAAACAATCGACTTGCTATAGATGAGAATGAATTCTTAAAACAGCTTCAATACTTACACTATCCCCGAAATGTTGTTAAAATAGTTCAGACTGCTAGTAGTTACTATCAAAGAGCTCACCGGATCATGGGTATCAACACTGAGATTTCTGAGGAGATAGATCGTGATAGAGATGAATGTAGAAGTAGTGTTGTTGAATATGTGCACGATATCATTGCAGCGAAGTTTAGATTTGATCATCCTGAGTTTGAACAACTTGTTATTCCTGAGTTTGAAGAGATTAGCTCTGATGAAGAACGAGCTACCGCATTATGGCTCAAGTTCTTTGATGCAGAGTTAACCAGACTCTATAAATTCTATCCTGAACTGATAAGAGAGATCTTAACAGCAGAGTTCTTTCCTCCCCCTGATCAGCGTGGCACTGCATCAGAAAGCTGGCTTTTAAACTATTTCAATCACGAATACTACCAGTTATTCTTGCGGAAGGATGTTACAATTGAAGAAAATTCAAAGGAATTGTAATTCATTTAACCTGTAACCATATTCGTGAATAATGATTATCTACAATAGAGAAACTAATAGGTATTCAGCTGATAATTGACTTTTTGTTTGACATTGCCTTAGTCAATTATTTTATGCAAAAAACCTTAAAGGGAAATATATGTTCAAGAAAACTAAGAAAATAAAGCATAAAAAACCATTCGTACAAGACTGGGTAGAAGCACTACTCTTTGCATTTGTAGTTGCAATGATAATTCGTAACTATACATTTCAGAATTTCAAGATACCATCTGAATCAATGGTGAAAACTCTTTTAGTTGGTGATTACCTGGTAGCAAATAAGGTTAAATACTTCTTTACTGATCCTGCAAGAGGAGACATAGTAACTTTTAGATATCCTGTTGACCCTCCTAATCCTGCTGACCTCAAAGATAAGCAGAACCCAATATCTAAGTATGCTAAAGATTTGAGACCTCTATATCCACCTTTATACATTAATACAGGTGCATTTATCGATTTACCTGCGTGGACTCTATTTGGTATTACTTATTATGCCCCGCGTAATGTTGTAAAAAGAGTTATTGGAATGCCCGGAGATGAAATCGAAATGCGAGACACCGTTGTCTATGTAAATGGAGAACCCTATTCACCAGGAACTGAAAACTACTATGTTCCAGAGAACTATCGTGAATACTATAATCAATATATGAAACCTGCTGAATGGGTTGACGGAACAAGATTGGATATGGACTTGGACAATTTTTGAGAAAGTATCAATCCCGGATGGTAAGTACTTTGTTATGGGCGACAACAGAGATTATAGCGCTGACAGCCGTTACTGGGGTTTATTGGGCAGAGAAAATATAACAGGTACTCCTTCATTCATATTCTTCTCAGCGGGAGAAGATATTAAACGAGTTGAATACAGGAATAAGAATCCTCAAAATAATAAAAGTTTACCGACAAAGAATGTGAAGAGATGGGACCGGGTATTCAAACTAATCAAATAGTCTCTCATCTATATATTCATGTACCCTTTTGTGCATCAAAATGTGGCTATTGTTCTTTCTACTCTATACCCTACAGTAAGAGTGAAATGGAGAAATACTGTTCTTATGTGCTCAGAGAATTAGAGTTATATAAGGAAAAGTACCAAATTCTACCCAAAACAATATACTTTGGTGGTGGTACCCCTTCCCTATTATCATCATCTTTTATCAACAGTATTATCAAAAGTTTTCCAAAAGAAGCTCTCGAAGAGATAACTTTAGAAGTCAACCCTATAAATATCACAGAAGAGTTCATTTGGAGTATTCAAGAAACTGATATAAATAGGATTAGCATGGGAGTTCAAAGCTTCAATAATGAGACACTGAAGCTACTTGGTAGAAAACATGATGTGAAACAAGTACGAAAAGCACTGAGACGTTTAAGAAATTCAGAATATGATAATATATCTATAGACCTTATCTATGGAATCCCAAACCAAAGTATTGATTCTTTAAAAAATGACTTAAGGCAAATAGCTATTCTGAACCCTCAACATGTATCAACCTATTGTTTATCCCTAAGTGAGGGTGTCCCTATGAAAGGGCTTGAGAACCAAATACCGGATGATGATGTAGTGAATTCTATGTACTATCTTATCTCCAGATATCTGAATGTTAGGAAATATAATCACTATGAGATATCGAATTTTAGTAAACCGGGTTTTGAGTCTAAGCACAATTTGGGGTATTGGAAACTTCACAACTATGTTGCTCTCGGTCCTTCAGGGAGTGGGTTTATCAATAATGTACATTATACTAATCCCGCGAACCTATCGGAATACTATGTGCAAATCGATAAAGGGCTAATAACCCCTGATACTGAAGAATTATCTGCTTCATTGAGTGAAAGTGAGTATATTATCATGAATTTGCGAACTGATAAGGGAGTAATTCTAAAAGATTTTGCTGAAAAATATGGACATGAATTTGATAGTGTTTATTCTACACAGTTAAATAAAGTCTCTAAATATATAAGGGTAGAATCTGATAGAATCTCTTTGCAACGAAAATATTGGTTTGTATCAAATTCAATACTAAACGAATTTGTAAATTAAAGTTAGGAATATAAATGAAACGATTCTTGTTATTAATATTGGTAGTCATAAGTATGGCACTCAACGCTGAAATTCTTATACCTATGGGTGAGTCTCAGACGAATCATCTTAAGGCCTATGGTGTCGCATTCTATACATTAGCACAAGGTACAGAAGTGCAATGGCTTTTGAACTATAGAGGTGGATCCTTCTTAATCCCAGAACATGACTATGTCGTTTCTAAATGTAATATTATGGGTGTATCCTATGAGATGATCTCTTCCGCTGAGAGTGCATCAATATTCCAAACAATTCAAGAAAACAACATGGAAGCTGTTAAGTTGGAGAAAGAGCCTTCGATTGCTGTTTATGCTCCACCTAACTTCCAACCTTGGGATGATGCTGTGACAATGGCATTAACCTATGCTGAAATTCCTTTTACTGTACTATGGGATGATGAAGTGTTAACCGGGCAGTTAAAAGAATATGATTGGTTGCACCTTCATCATGAGGATTTCACAGGACAATATGGAAAGTTTTATAGTTCTTATAGAAATACTGAATGGTACCAAACGACTGTCGCAGTTAATGAAACAATGGCAAAAAAGCATGGGTATGATAAAGTCTGGAAGCTAAAACATGCCATTGCATCGCAAATAAAGAGTTTCGTATCCAATGGAGGCTTTTTATTCGCAATGTGTGCAGCTGTAGATACCATTGATATTGCTTTAGCTGCCTTAAATGTAGATATTGTTCCACCGGAGTTTGACGGAGATGCTTACGATCCAAACTACAAACAAAAACTTGATTATGATAATACTTTCGCTTTTGAGAACTTCAGACTTATCATGAATCCTACTGATTATGAATTCTCAAACATAGATGCTAGTAATTATGCAAAGCTAAGAGGTGCAGAAGCAGACTATTTCCAACTATTCTCTTTTTCTGCCAAGTATGACCCGGTACCAACGATGTTGACTCAGTGCCATGTAAACATGATAGACGGCTTCTTAGGTCAAACTACATCATTTCAAAAAAAGACAATAAAAGAGAGCGTTATTTTGTTAGCAGAAGTTCCGGGAGCAGAAGAAGCTAAATATTTACACGGAAACCTTGGAAAAGGGACTTTCACTTTTTATGGTGGACACGACCCTGAAGATTATCAACATAGAATTGGTGATCCAGAAACCATTTTAGAGTTACACAAACACTCTCCAGGGTATAGGCTAATATTGAATAATGTCCTATTCCCCGCTGCAGAAAAAAAGAAACTGAAAACTTGAGGTTATATGTCAGAATTTTATAAACACAAGAAAAGTACTGAAACAACGGTAGGCATAATTGTTCTCATCTCCTTCATCATCTTGATTGGAGGGTATGCCTGGCTCACGAATAGCCTCAAGAAGAACAATATGCAAGAACTCGATATATCATTTTCTGATGCCGGAAGACTTGAAGTCGGAGATTCAGTTTTGATTAGAGGTATTACTAAAGGTCTAGTTGAAGAAGTTGCCCTTTCAGATGATGGTGTAATTGTCCGATGCTTAATCGACTATCATGAAGAATTACCAGTTGACACTCAGTTCTTAATCAAAGAGAAAAGCATGATGGGTGGGCATCTCCTTGAGATAGTTCCCGGTATAAGTGAAAAATCTGTGGATCTAACAAAAACCTTAAGAGGTCAAGTTGAACCGGGCCTGTTCACTGTAGTTAATCAAGCTTCAACTTTGATAACTGAAATTGAAACCCTTATTTGGAGACTAACTAAAGATGAGGGCATGATACACAATTTGGAAGATAGTTCCAACTCTGCCAAGAAGATTCTAAATAAAACAAATAACCTGTTAGCTAATAATTCAGAGAATCTTACAAATGCAGTAAACAACTTCTCAAGTAGTTTGTACAAGGTTGACTATCTACTATCTCAAAATGTCGAACACATTGATCAGACATTAACCTCAATCCCAAAAGTAATTAGAGATGCGGAAGATACTTTGTTAGAACTAAAGGGAGTTATTTCTCAAATTAGTACTATTACAAAAGACCTTAATGATGGAACCGGAACTGCCGGGAAACTGCTTAAAGATAAAGAGTTGTATGATTCTCTTAAAAATACCGTAGATGAAGCCGATTCGTTGTTACAAGATATCAAAAAACACCCGAAGAAATATTTAAAAATAAGTGTGTTCTAAATGAAGAAAACCATAATAATAATCCTGCTGGTGTCAGTGTGTTTCTCTCTATTCAGTGCCTTTGGTCAAAACAAAGTTCAGTTAGAGAAAGAAGAGTGGTCAAAATTAGAATCGATGCATTTCGATATCTACTACCCCAAGGGTGAAGATGAATTTGGGGAAATCGCTCTCTTAACAGCTGAAGAAGCATATTATCATCTAAAGAAAGACTTTGTACGCCCTATTATTGGCAGAATCCCAATCATTATATATAAGTCTCATTCCGCTTTTCAGACTACTAATGTAATCAATGCCTTACTCAATCAAGGGGTCGGTGGGTTTACAGAGTCAGTTCGCAATAGAGTTGTTATGCCTTTCGATGGAAATTACAGGAAGTTTGAAGAGACACTAACTCATGAACTGGTCCATGCCTATGTAAATGATTTGCAGAATAAATACTCATCAGCTCGTTTCTTTTCTAACAACACAGGATACCTACCTTTTTGGTTGTCAGAAGGTTTACCTGAATTTCAGGCTGTGAGAGGTACAAACTCATACAACAACATGTTCATTCTGGATATGATTTTAAATGATTACATCTATCCTTTAGATTCGATTAATGGATATTATGCTTATCGTGAGGGTGAATCCTTTTTGACTTACATTGGTGAAGTATATGGATCAGAGAAAGTAATGGATTACTTCCATGCTATCCGTTCCAGTGGAGAATTAGAAAAAACTACTAAGAAACTGTTCGGGATGAAATTCAGACAATTACAGAACAGATGGAAAACACACCTTAAGAAACAGATATATCCACTTTTAGCGGATAGTTCGGTCCCTTATGAAAACTTCGAACAATTAACTAATCACCAGGACGACAATACCTATTTTAACTTCTATCCGGCTATATCGCCTGATGGAAATGAATTCCTGTATATGGATAACAAAAACTATCGCAATAGTATTTGGAAAGGTGATGTTAACGGAATTAAGAAGCCTAAGTTATTAGTTCGAGGCGAAACTACTAATAAAATTGAGCAATTCCACTTACAGCGAAATAATCCAGTCTGGTTCCAGGACGGAAAGAGATTTGCATTTGCAGCTACCAGTAACAAAGGTGATGTTATCTACATAGCTGATTCTCGCAATGGTAAAACCATCCAGACAATTAAAATACCAGAGATTGATGCAATATATGAGATTAGTGTTTCACCTGATGGTAACCATATAGCTTTGTCAGCTGAAAAGAGTATGAATTCAGATATTTATCTCTACGACCTTGAAACCGGTTCAACTACCCAATTAACTGATGACCCGTACCAGGACTATCAACCTCAATATTCTACTGATGGTAGCGAACTAGCCTTTACATCAAAAAGAAGTAACGGTAAGGAATCCTTCCGAAAGGGTTTATTCTCTGACCTTGTAGATGATATCTTTCTCTATAATTTTGAAGAAGATCTATTTTCCCAAGTTACGAATGATGAGTTCAATAACTCTAAACCTTTTTGGACAGGAGATAGCTCCTCAATACTATACCTGACAGATAAATCCGGTATCTCTAACTTTGAGTTATTGAATCTAGATACAAATGAAACTGCTACAGTAACTAAAACACTAAGTGGCGTATTTTCAGGTAGTATTAATAGTGATAGCAGTGAGATGTTGCTTTCAATCTTCTACGACAACGGTTGGGATATCTATAAGCTACAGCAACCTTTTAAAGAGATTACTTTTGAACCTATTAAACCTAAGTTTGGTGTTGAGCTTAAAGATGACTTCAGCGATAGGTTTGAGATTGATAAGTATAAGTATTTTGGAAAGAGAGATCGCAAATTTAAAGATGAGTTCATTAAATCCAATCACCCCGGGAGTACAATTCTCAATATGAAGAATGTCTCTGTTAGTGACAGTTTAAAAGAGTTATACAACGACAAACTAGATGCTAAACCAGACTCGGTTACGATTGTTCCAAAGAAATCTAATTATAAACCTAAGTTCCTAATGGATTACCTTTACGGTGGTGGTGCTTATTCAACCTCTGATGGTGCCATCGGCTTCGTAGAAACAACTTTGACTGATTTAATGGGTAATCATACTATTGGTGGGATGTTAGCCATAGCAGGCGATTTTGAGAATTCAAGTATCCAGCTTAGTTACCTTTATAGACCTTATCGATTAGATTTTGGTGCTAGTGTTTTCTATTTGTCAGACGAATCTCTCTATTATAGAGGCATCCAAGACAGTGTTTTCTATTTGTCAGACGAATCTCTCTATTATAGAGGCATCCAAGACAGTGTTTACTTTAGAGAACGAGAGCATATCGGCGGAATCAATCTCCTCTTCAGATATCCATTTAGCCGATTTTGGCGTTGGGATTATTCTCTTGGTTTGCAATCAATCCGATCCGAATGGCATAAAGGCAAGGATAATGGAGAAGAGATAGAATGGGAAAGAGTACCTTATCTTGAAGAAAACGACTTTGCCATTATTCCCAGTTTAGAGCTAGTTCATGATAATACTCTATACGGTTCAACCGGTCCAATGACCGGCTGGAGAGGTTATTACCATATCAGAAAGAGTTTCGCTAAAGAAGAGAGAAACTACTTAACTCAAGCAATCGACTTTAGATACTATTTATTGTTTGCTAAGAAATTCAATATCTCAACAAGAGTTTTTGCCGGTTGGAGTAATGGCGAAACTCCTCAAAACTTTGGACTTGCATCCTGGACTGGCTTTAGCATAGGAAACAATTCAGGTATCAGAGGATTTACTGATGATACCCTTGAAGGAACCAAGAAAGTTTTAAGCTCCTTAGAGTTAAGAGTTCCATTTGTTGAGTATATTAAATTAGGCTTTCCTCTCCCCTTGGCACTTGGCAATATTAGAGGAAGCATTTATACTGATGTTGGTTCCGTTTGGAATGACACAGAGAGTTGGCAAGGAATCGACAAAGGTCACCTCAATGACCTAATTATGGGTTTTGGAATGGGTCCAAGACTTAACATGGGCTATTTTGTCCTAAAAATGGATGTTGCATGGACAACAGATTGGTATGACACAACCAGACCAACTTATTCCATCAGCATCTCAGAAGATTTTTAAAAGACGGAAAATAATGAAGAAATCACCTAAAGAAAATACAATAGACAACGCAATAAGAAAACACCTCTCCGGCCTAGCTCTACAAGCAGCGGAGATAATATTTAAAGACCCCGAAGTACATGCTTTTCAAGAACATGCAAATACTGTTTCAATAAAACGACTAGGATACAATGATCACGGACCGGTACATATGAGGAAAGCAGCATTGAATGCAATTATTTTAGCTAAACTTCTCGTTGAATCCGGTGTTGAGTTATCACTTGTAAAAGATAACTCTGGTACAACAGAAGATAGTCTTGTGGCAATTACGGTATCGACTTTACTGCATGACTTAGGCATGTCGATTGCTCGGGATAGCCATGAGATGTATAGTATTACACTCGCTATGCCAATAATTGAAAGAATCCTAAAGGAACTTTATCCTGACAAAATAGACAAACAAGTGATAGTAAAAGCAACAATTATTGAGTGTATTGCCGGTCATATGGCGACTCGTAGGATCCACTCTATAGAAGCCGGGTGTGTCCTGATTGGGGATGGTTGTGATATGGAAAAGGGTAGAGCAAGAATACCTACTCTTATTAAATCAGCCCCACAAATTGGAGATATCCATAGATACTCAGCTTCTGCCATTGATAAATTGCGTATTCGTAAAGGTAAAGATAAACCAATTAGAATCAATGTTGAGATGAGCGAGTCTGTTGGCTTTTTCCAGATAGAAGAAGTCCTTTTCCCTAAGATTAAATTTAGTCCTATAAAACAGTACATTGAATTGATAGCCGGAGTTAAAGACGAAGACCCAGTAAGATATCTGTAAACTAGCGTCACAATCACTACAAAATACTTATGATACTGACAATAAATGATGAGGTTATATGATTAATCCCCTTATGCAGGAACAGATAAATAGCATTAAAAAACTCCTCTCTACCTCAGGATTAAACTTCAGAATTGAGAAAGAGCTCATGTATGGAGTTAAAACCCTGGTCGAGAAAGGATCTAATGTAACAACATTCGACCTCTTATACTCCAATAAGAAACAACGCTTTTCATTTACCTATAAGAAGGGTGATGAGGAGCTTGCAAGTATTGCCCATGAGATACTGAGTAAAGCTTTACCAATGATGGCTATAACTGTTCCGACTGCCAACTCTAATACTGTTTCAAGTACTGTTGAACACAAGTGGAACTGCTGGATTGGTAGTGATGAATCTGGTAAGGGTGATTTCTTTGGACCATTAGTTACAGCGTCCTTTTATTGCAATAAAGAAGATGCTAAAGTACTAAGAGCTATGGGTATTGCCGATAGTAAAACACTTAATGATACAAAGATTACAGAACTTGCAAAGCTACTGTACAAAGCATATCCTAATAATATCAACTGTATTGTATTGCGCCCTGAAAAGTATAATGAAGTTTATCAAAATATGATACGGCAGGGAAAGAAGTTAAATGAGTTGTTGGATTGGATGCATTTTCGGACAATTGAAAAACTGCTGGCTCTCCCCAATTTGGATGGAGTTCTAATAGACAAGTATTCATCTAGTGGAAAACTAAAAGCTAAACTAAAGAGTGTTTTTAGCAAAGATATTGTACTACAGCCCAAAGCAGAAGCAGACCCGGCTGTTGCAGCAGCATCAATAATAGCACGATATCAGTTCATTACAGCAATCGAAAACATGAATAGTTCATATAAGATGACTTTTAAAAAAGGTGCTTCTAAACAGGTTATTACTGCCGCAAAGGGCTTTGTGAAGCAGTATGGGAAAGAGCAACTCCATAAAGTTGCGAAAACACATTTTAAAACAATGGATAGCATATAAATGAAAACTTTAGTATTGAATGAAATGCCGAAACAATTTTGGCAATTAATTGAGAAAAGAGGAATTGAAGAGCATTTTGAGAAAGATAACATCCTTTTTTCTGAAGATATTGAGATTTTTATCATTAGGACGGATATATTAATCACTGAATCCTATTTTAAGCGTTTTCCAAATTTGAAACTGATTATTAGAGCTGGCTCCGGTGTAGACAATGTAGATTTTGAAGCCGCAGATCGCTATAATGTGAAAATATGTAATACTCCAAATGCCAATGTCCAATCTGCATATGAGCATACTATCAGTATGGTAATGGCAATGCTTAAGAATCATACAAATGCTAAGCAAGCTCTCAAAGAAAAGAGTTGGAAATCGAGTTTAGAAGCAAGCTATGAGATCGCAGATTTAAGAGCTCTTATAGTAGGTGTTGGTCGGATTGGGACTAAGGTTGCCAAATTCTTACAAGATAATGGTGCAGATGTACGAGGAGTTGATCCTTATCATACTGATGAGAAATGGCAAGAGCTCGGGATTGAAAAGACTAGCTATATCCAGGGGTTGAAATGGTGCAATCTAATTACTTATCACTGTCCATTAACTAAACTCACCACTCATCTTTTCTCAGAACCAATCCTCAACTCTCTCAAAGAACCTATCTGGCTCCTGAATGTATCAAGAGGAAAGGTTGTAGATGAAGTTGCTCTTGAAAAGGGCATAAATAGTGGTATGCTTAAAGGTGTTGCTATAGATGTGTTTGAGGATGAGCCATGGGAGCCAAAAGATTTCATAGATAAGCCGAATGTCTACTTAACTCCACACACTGGAGCTTATACTGGAAAGGCTAAGGCACGCTTAGTTGAAGAGACTTTAGATGTATGGCAGAAGTATGTCAAAAACAATGAACTTACTTCAGAAACAGTAAGATGGGATAAAATGAGCGATTAAGGGATAAAAACCTTGACACCAATGCTCTTCTGCATATTGTCTATTTATTCACACATAATTAACTAATTCCAAATCATTTGCACAAAGTGACTCAATTTGCTTATGTAAATCATCTAATATGGAATATTAAATACAATTGGAGATACGATGCTAAGAGAAGTCGGACGTCTGACATTAGACGAAACAAAAGAAATACACTTAAGAGTTGAAAAGATATTCAAACAAATCGAAAAAGGTCGTGAAGATTTAGCTGAAAAACGCATTCACGAGCTTTCAAATACAGCAAATTACTTTATTAGAGAAGATACAGGCAAAGAGTTATCATTTTATAAAGGTGACGATAAGAAACTTGATGAAATCTGCTACAATATGCTTGAGAATGAGATGTATGGTATCAGAGCCGCAGCACTTTTCTATTTCTATAATAAGTATCAAAGAGACCCACATAAGATCTTGGAGATTCTTTCAAGAGTATTGGAAACAGTTCCATGGGAATCTGAAAGCATCTGTTACTATATGTGGAAATCCCACACAAGTGTTATGAAAGAGGTTATGCTCACATGGCAAAAATCTCCAAGTGAGAAGAAACGCTCACTATCAATTCACGGCATGGAAAATATAGCTTCTAAAGATCCTAAATATGTTATGGATTTCCTCAGCAATTTACTCAATGATGAGAACGAAGATGTACGCAAGAAGGTTTCACATGTTCTTACACAGACCTGTAGACTTCGCTCAGCTACCTGCTATCCTATCCTTAAATCATGGATAGAAGAAGGTGATGACCAGGTGATTAAAACAGTATGGGCTACTATGAAGAAGCTCACCAATATCCTTGGTCAAAAAAGCAAATCAAACAAATCACATGAATTTCTCTCCTCTACTCAAAGGATTGTTAAAGAGTGGCGTAGTGACCCTAACGAGTATGTTTCTACTATGGGTAATAAATTAGGTCATATTACTAAGCATAAGAAATAGTACTACTAAACTTACTCTAAGCTGCCTTTCATTCAAATGAATAATGTTGCAATAATTCTCGTTGAACCTTTGTTTGCAGGTAATGTTGCATCTATCGTGCGGATTATGAACAATTTCGAATTCACCCAACTCAGAATTGTTGGGGAGATGCCTACCGATGGTCCATTCTATATGGCTGTCCACTCTGAGCATATCCTTGATGATATTGAGTTTTTTCCATCACTAGAAGAAGCTATTTCTGACAGAGACAGAGTCATTGCTTTTTCTCGTCGAAAAGGCAAGCTCAAAAAAGTAGATATGATTCCATCACAAGTTGCAGACTATGTGCACAAATCTATTGATTTGAATATCGGTTTAGTGTTTGGTAGGGAATCCTGGGGATTGACTGATGAAGAAGCAAGCCTCTGCCCTCTCCGATGCTATATCAAAGCAAATCCTAACTTCCCATCCTTGAACCTATCACAGTCAGTTACAGTTGTACTGTATGAGTTATACGGTTATGAACAAAAAAGTAACATCCGAAACTATAAGTTTGCAAAGAAGAGTGATATTGATGACACCCATTCTTTTATCATGAAAGTTTTGGACTCAATTGGCATAGACCGAGAGAAAGATGTCGTTGATTGGGAGCATTTCTTCCATAACCTCTTTTCGAGAGCCAATCTTACTACCGAGATGGCAACTAGACTTAAACAGCTTTTCAATCGGATTCATGTAAAGATTAAAGGTAATTCAAAGAATCTATAGTATCTTTTAGATTTTATCAATCATTAAACAATTCTACAAGGTAAAGGAATAGTCTCAAGTTATACTAACTCCCTACCTTTGGAATGGTTGAGCGAAGCGATTCCTTGCAAATGGTGGGGATGAAAGGCTCATGAAAACCCCTGCTCTTCTTCACCATTGTGAAAGGCCAGAGACCATTTAAAAGGTAAAGGGATAGTCTCCAAGTTATACTAGCTCCCTACCTTTGGAATGGCTGAGCGAAGCGAATCCTTGCAAATGGTGGGGTAAATATACTACAATTTCTAAGATGCACAACATCAAGAATCCGGGATAAATCACATACACAGTGGCATTTGCAAGAAGTTACAACATTTAGACCTTCTGTTAGGCGATTTCCCAAACTCTTAGATATTCTTGAGAATCCGAATCTACAGTGGCAATAATGCGGCTTTAGCTTCATCGTATTTGCATTTATTGGGGTGCATTCTTTTCTCCGCGCCCCTTCTTGTCAGGTATTTTTTATGCTTATTTCCTTCTTAATTCCCCTCCTTCGGAGGGGTGGCACGCAGTGACGGGGTGGTTTCTTCCTCTCGCATTTATTGGTGTTGTATTCTGGGAAATGACGCTTTAGCTTCATCGTATTACTGGGACGGGGAACGCCGATTCCCCGTTGCAAACGCAGTTTGCATCTCTCTCTTTGTTACGCGGACATCTTGTCCGCATCTTCTTGCTTACAATATAGCGGACAAGGATGTCCGCGTACCCAGGCCTGGTGTTGTTGTGTGTATTCTCCGCAAATTGATGGACTTGCACCGCAATGAGCGATTAGCGAAGGTGGGGCGAGAACATCAGGAAACATCGGTGATAGATAAAGGTTTGCGCATTAGAAACACCATTCCCGCCCCACGCTTCACAGCGGTGCAGGTCTGGTGTTTTCACTTGCACCGCAGTGAACGAAGTGAGTGTGGGGCGAGGGAAAACAAGAACCGAGAGATAAATAAATCAGAGGAAAAATCAATTGACAAGTGCCATAGCTAAACTACTGTAAAGTAACTGGAGGTAATAATGCAGTGTAAGGTTGAAGATTACTTTGAAGGAAGTACTGTACACTTTTATAATAGAATCTCAAGTGGAAAGCAGTTGTTTAAGTGCCACAATGATTACAAATACTTCCTTGAG
>JAVCCX010000164.1 GCA_030765245.1 Candidatus Zophobacter franzmannii
CCCTTATAGGTAGTTAGGAGAATTATGAAAAAGATAGTACTATTAGTCTTTGTTGTTTTAGCATTCAGCTTACAGTTGTTTAGTTATGAGCCCCATTTTATGGATGACCCTGCAATTTCCCCAGATGGTGAAACAATCTGTTTTGCATATATGGCAGACCTTTGGCTTGTACCCTTTGAAGGTGGAACTGCTCAAAGAATAAGCTCATCCGAAGCTAGTGAGTCTGGGCCTGAGTTTTCCCCAAATGGCAAATGGATAGCCTATAACTCCACTCGCGATGGGATTAGAGGTGTTTATGTAATGCCATCAGAAGGTGGGGAAGCCAGATTGGTCCGAGATGAAAGTGCTAGCCTTGATTGTTGGTTCCCAAATAGTAAGAGTTTAATGGTTACTCAGCGTTGGCCATACGAGAAGCGAAGTGTGAATATGAAGCTATCTCTCGATGGTAAAGAGTTTGTAGAGATTAATCCATACACTGATAGCTATTCAAAGATGAGCCCGGATGGGAAAAAGATTATCTATTGTGATAGAGGTAAACCTTACAGAGAATCATACACCGGCAGTCTCAATGGTGAGTTGTGGGAATACGACCTCAGACTTAAGAAATTTACAAGATTAACCAATACAGAATATACAGAAAGATACCCTGTGTATTCAAGTGTTAATGATAAGATATATTTTGCTGCATCTGACGGGAAAGTATTTCAATTATATTCAGTTGATAAGCATGACTTCGGTTCTCCTAAAAAGCTGACAGACTTTGATACATGGTCTATGCGCGATATGAGCATTGCAGTGAAGAACGATAGAATCGTATTTGAACTGTTTGATGAGATTTGGAAGTATGACCCAAACGCAGGTTTTAAGAAATCTAGTAAAGTAACTATCAATATCCCTGAGGATACCCATTACGAGCTTGATGTCTATGAAGATGTTAAAGATAGGTTTAATAATATTGCCGTCTCAAAGGATGAAAAGTTGCTTGCATTCAATTACAAGTATGACCTTTTTGCTATGCCGGTTAAGGGTGGTGAAGTTGTACAATTGACTTATGACAACAGAGGTATTCATGATATCTACATTCTTAATGATAACAAGACCATCCTGTTCACTGCTTATGAAGATGGTGTAAATAGGATTTATAAAGTAAATATTCTTGAACCTGAGAAGATTGAAATCGTTGATTGGTCAACTGACAAGCATATCGACAACATCAGTGAAGCTCCTTTGAAGCAATTTATCATTGAATACACAAAGGGTAAAAATGATGTAAATAGACTGGCTATTGTAGATTCAACCTTTACAAACTTTACAATCGTTAGAAAAGATAATACTCCATGGTATAGCTTTGAAATCTCACCCGATGGTAATTATGCCCTCTATATGACTCGAGACTTGGGTTATTGGAACTCTCAAATTCATTTCTATGAACTCGAAACAGAGTGGGATAAGATTATCTATACAGATGATAAATGGACAGGAAGTCTTACCTGGGGTAAAGACAATAACTCTGTATTCTTTACTAATGATAAGACACTCTATAGACTTGATTTGGCTCCCATAAATGAGTTCCAGTTCCAAAAAGATAATTGGTACGAGATTTATAATGACTCTCTCAAAGTTGATAAAGATATTCATGACTCAATAGCCGTAGACTGGACTAACTTAGACAAAAGAATTACTCCCATTATTAAGAAGGGAGATTGGCCTGCTATCTTCACAGTTAAAGATGACTCAACTCTGTATTTCTGGGACGATAAGAAGCTTTTTAAAGTAAACTACCAGGGTAAGAGTGAGAAACTGATTTATACATTTAACCATGATTGGAAGTTCTCTGAGTATCTTGAAGAGAAGAACATAGTTTACTATGTTGGTGGGAATAAGCTATATAAGGTGGACCTTAACAATGGAAAATCTAAGGAGATGGAAAATAGTTTCAAGTATCACTACAATAAATTAACTCTAAACAAGAATGTTTTCAAACAAGTTTGGGGAGACTTCGGAAGAGGATTCTATGATTCCGATATGCATGAGATTAATTGGGATGATGCCTATGAGAAATACTATCCCTACACCGACTATTTGTACAAAGCGAACCTTATGTCCGATATAGTTGAAGAGATGATAGGAGAGGTTAACGCATCGCATACAGGATTCTATCCACGCTCTGAAGGTAGTTCTTATTGGCATAAGCATGCGTATCTTGGAATTAAACTTGATAATATTGCTAACTTGAAGAAGGGAATCCCAATTAGCAAAGTCTATATGTACTCTAAACTTGATGAATATTACAAAATTACAGATGGAGCTATCCTCCTCTCAATAGATGGAGTACCATTAGAACGAGGAATTGAACTTCAACCTTTACTTAGAGATAAGATTGGAAAGAAGTTGATTTTAGAGATTAAGCAAGATGATGAAGTAGTTACAGTCGAAGTTAAAGGACTGAGTTGGAGAGATCAATACAATCTTGCATATAAAGATTGGGCTCAGAGTCGTAAGGAAAGAGTTAAAGCAGTTGACCCTGAGTTAGGATATGTCCATGTCAAAGCCATGGGGGATAGTAACTATACCAAATTCCTTGATGATTTCTTTAGCACTGAATATGCTAAAAAAGGCTTGATACTTGATTTGAGAGGTAACTCAGGTGGTCGAATTCATGATAAGATTTTAGAGATTATTACCAAGAAGGCTTATGCGTGGGAGAGTAGCCGTTGGTCCGGTGTTGGTAAATATCAAGCACCGGGTAAGGTTTTTGATAAGCCGATTGTCCTCTTAATTGATGAGGGTTCATTCAGCGATGGAGAGATATTCCCACATGTATTTAAGCATTTGAAATTAGGAACAGTTATCGGGATGCCAACAAGTGGTTCTGTTATCGGTACAGTACCTCACAAACTTATGGATGGCTCATCAATGAGAATGCCTCGAAATGGTTGGTGGTTAGACGACGAAGAGCAAACGAACCTTGAGGGAAATGGAGCTCAACCGGATATTATAGTAGAGATGTCACCTGAAGACAAAATTAATGATAATGACACACAATTAGATAAGGCTATCGAAGTTCTCTTAGAGCAGATAAAGGCTCAATCTAATTAATATATACTTTCCCAATGGGGATGCTTCCATGCTCCCCATTGGTGAGGAACTTTAAATGTTCAAATTCCAGGAGCTCGTAAAGAGCTTTCGTAAAAAATATAATACCATTATTGGTATAAGGTATGTCCTACTTAGTGTTCTAAGTATTATTTGGGCATTCCTGCTTTTCTTTACAGCTTATGAGCTGATACCTTCAAGAGGTATGCCAATGTTCCTCTATTCTCTAACACTGAGAATATGTGGCGCTCTGGTTATTCTCTACCTGTTTTATGAAAGCAGGAATAAGATGCTCAATGACGATAAAGCTGCACGCCTTTTGGATAGATTGAACGGTGATGAAGATGAGACCTATCAGAACGCTGTTGAATTGGTTAGTAAGGATGATGGTTACAATAGTGATATCCTAAGTGTAATCTTTACGGACAGTGACCAGAAAGCAGAAAAGCAGAGTGAGTTTAAGCTACCTTTATTCAATACTTTGCAAAAAAAACTGGCGATGTATGGATTTATCGGGGCTGCGATATTACTATTAATAAATATCCCTTTGTTACCGGATGCATGGAGAGCTTTTTATACCGATAAGTTATTTAAAGAACAGCATAGTATTGTTATAGAGATTACTCCCGGTTCTGTTTCACTACCAAGACATAGTGACATGGAAGTAACAATTGAGAATCCCGAGTTAGGGACTGAATATCAGCTATTTTATAGACTTGAGAAACAATGGCGACCTGTTGAGATTGATGAGTATAAGTATGTTTTCAAGAATCTTGATTTCAATTTCGACTACTATGTTAAAAATAAGTATGCAGTTTCAGATACATTCAATGTAAAGATACTTGATAAACCGGGTGTTAAACGAATGGATGTTAAGTATTTTTATCCCGAATACACCGGGATGAAGAGTTATGTCGATAGCATGTCAACTGGTCAGATAAAGGCCATCAGAGATACTAAAGTTAAATTAAGTATTCAGGCTAATAATCCACTTTCAAATGCTAAGATGATTTTCAGAAGTGGGAATGCAATTAATCTTCAGCCTTCGGATACTTTGAGATTTTATACTACTTTTACAATAAACAGAAGCGACTCATGGCATCTCAACTTAAAAGATTTCTTGGGGCAACAGACTATCGGTTTAGAACGAGATGTCATAATGTTGCCGGATGAATCACCAAAGGTCGAGATTACTTACCCCAGTCGTGATACTACACTGAATCAGACTATGTTGCAAAGAATAAAGACGATTGCTTCTGATGACTTTGGTTTAATGAACCTGAGAGTTCATTTTAGAATTGAAGATAGGGAAGTAGTCGAGAGGATTATAAAGGGTAACATTACAGGTTCACTTTACGAAACAGATTACATCTTAGATTTAACAGGATTGGACCTATTCCCCGGAAACAGAGTTGAATATTGGCTCACAGTCCAGGATAACTGCCCTGAA
>JAVCCX010000133.1 GCA_030765245.1 Candidatus Zophobacter franzmannii
ATAAATAATGATAAAGAAGTTTCGGTTGAGAAAGAAGAAGTCGGAATCAAGCTGAAAGTAAAGCCAACTGTTAATAATGACGGAGATATTACTACAGTCTTAAGTCCAGAAGTTAGTTCAATTATCGACTTAGTCGGTGGTTATGTCCCTCATTCAAGGGTAAGAAGAATTAACTCAACTGTAACAGTTCCTAGCGGAATGAAGATAGTTGTTGGTGGTCTTTTGACCTCTAGTTTAACTAATAAAACAAACAAACTTCCTTTACTTGGTGATATTCCATTCATCGGAAAACTTTTCCAGCATACAAGCGAAGTATTAACAAATACTGACTTAGTAATCGAAATTACCCCAAGACTCATCGATATTAATGCTGAACAGAAAGAATTCGAAATTGATGAAAGAATGGGAAAACGTTTAATCAAGTATGAAGATGAAGAAAACTAAATAATATGGGGTTCGCTATGAAGAAATATACATTACTTATAACAGTTATTGCTCTTATAGCTACTGTGTTCATGGTTGGTTGCGACGACCGTTCACCAGTTGCACCATCTAGTGAGCCGGCAAACATACTGAAAATAGTAAGAATTAGTACTTCTGCAGATTCAATCTATCTTGATGAAGGTAGAACTTTTGCAGAGATTTCAGTACATGTTGAGGATGAGGATAATAACCCGGTAGTCAACCAACCAGTTTATTTCAAAAAGGACTTGGGTAAGCTTTTAGCTGTTACATCAACTGATGCTTACGGTATAGCCCAAGCAACGTTCACAGATGATGGACAAGCTGGTTTAGCGATGATTACTGCTTATGTACAATCTCCAACAGTCGGCAATGCTGACTCTTTGGTGACAGTTGCTGAAGCTAGCATTCCGGTAAAAATAGTTGAAGTACCAGATGTTGGTAATATTACTATTGCTGTGAAAGCTGATCCTGATGCAACTGAAGAAATAACAAATCCTTTTGTTAACGAAACGGTTTATGTTGAAGTCGTTGCAAAAGATTCTCAAGGGGAAAATGTTCCTGATGGAACTGTTCTCACTTTCAGAACTACTAAAGGATTTTTTGAAACCAATACAGCAGCATCTTTAGGTGATTCTGTAATGGTCCAAACTGCTGATGGCAATGCTGCTCTTTTCTTGAATACTGGTAATGGGCCGGGTGCTGTTACAGTTAACATTAGAGTTGGCGTTTATCAGCAGACAAAGACATTTACTATTGAAAGTGAAGCTCAAATTCTTCACATTCATAATATTGAAGCTACACCAGAATCTATTTACTCTGATAACAACATTACTTTCTCAAATATCAGAGTTTGGATTAGAGATGCTGAACAATTTGCAGCCGCTGGAGTACCTGTTAAATTCAGAACAGATATCGGTAGAATCATAGGAACTGTCTATACAGATAGTTCAGGTGTTGCTACTACATCTTTCTGGGATGATGGTTATTATCATGCTACAGATAATTTAGCAACTATTGAAGCAGTTGTTAAGTCATATTCTACTATCAATACTGCAACAGTTATTGCAACTGATTCGGAATTTGTAAATGTTAGAATACTTCCGGTACCACCTGTAAACTCGGTAATTCTTAGCACTTTAGCTGATGAATTTAGAGTAACTCAGAAAGTAACAGTTACTGCGTCTGCTACATACACTAACGGTGATGATGTAACAGACAATACCTTAATTACTTTCTCAACCTCACTTGGTACTTTCGAAGATACGGAAGAAACATTGTTAGGAAATGCTGTTTCAGTTCCAACTTCTAATGGTACAGCATCAATAATATTCAATACAGGTTTAAGAGCTGATATGGGTACTATCTCTGCTTTGGTTAGCGATGTTACTCCTGCTAGCCACGACTTTGTTGTTAAGCCAGGAAGACCTGCAATTCTTGAAATAAACTCTCTAATCCTTGAACCTAATTCTGATGTTATTGTTGATACTACAGATACATGGCCTGTAAATAGCAACTTTGATATTGTGATCCAAACTAAGGTTAAAGATGCATTTAATAATAAGTGCCCTGGTGCTGCAGTAAAATTCTTAACTGACCTCGGGACCTATGAGTCTCAAGATGAAGAGATAATTAAGAACTCAGATGAAGATGGTATTGCAAAGGTTCTCTTTACTCCTGGTCTTGAAGCAGGTATTGCAAACATGACAATTTCTGCAAATCAAGATACTCTCCAAGCTCAATATGTCTTTACTGTTACTTCCGATGACTTGTATTCAATCTCATTTACTACAGATAATCAGATTGATATTAATGTTGCTGGAACCGGTGGACAAGAATCTGCTATCTTAAGTGTAAACTTAAGGGATATAAACGGTAACTTCTTGAACAACCCCACAACCCTGTATTTCTGGATTAGAAATGTTTCTGTTCCAGAAGGTGCAAACCTAGACAATGAGAATACGGGTTGGAATGATGATCCTGTGGAAATTACTTCGAGTGGCGGTATAGCCCAGATATCTGTAAATGCCGGTTCTGAATCAGGTATTTTAAGTGTTCTTGTTTCTACTTTACAAGAACATAATGATGCTACTCTATACCCAACGGATGCAGATGCAGCCGCAGCTGGAGCCATATATGCTCGAAAATCTAACATTGTTATCCATGCAGGTCCTCCCGAAACTATTGAACCATTTATTGGTGACTTTAATACAGGTACTTTAATGGGTGGTGGTGTTTGGCAGTTAATTGCTGGTGCAAATATCAAAGATACTTACGGTAACCCGGTAGATTATGGTACTAGTGTCTGGTTCGAACTGGATAGACCAACAAGTGTTCAGGCCAATGTCGTAGCTGAAGCTTATGTAGGAAATGAGAGTGTAGATGGTGACTCTCTCCAGGGTATTGCTTATACTACTTTGGCCTATCATGGATCTAATTCTTATGCTGATGTAACAATTATTGCTAATACAATTGGTGGAGAAGGGCAAACAGTTACTGGAAATGCAACTTTGCCACTTCCTCTTCAACAACCACAGTTAGAAGCTCAAGCTATGCCAGGTGTACTGGAATTTTGGCCTGCTAATCCTGACGGATCAGGTTACGCGTGGCTAGCAATCGCTGGACTCAATAGAGTTAAGCTAACAGATGGACAAGGTAATCCTATAAATGGCGGTTTCATTAGTGCTAGTGCTGATAGAGGTCGTTTTGTAAATGTAGATGTTAACTGTGACAACGGTTTACCATGGGATGGCCCAACATACGGTCCTAGGACTCATGCTGATTTTGTTGAAATCAATGAAACAGCAAACCAGGGTGCAGACCTTTATGAAACTACTTACTGGTTCAACCAACAGGGCGAACTAGATCAAGGGACCGCTATCTTCTGGTGGGCACTAAATGCTTATGAGATTAGACCTTATGATCCAAATACTGCGACTCCTGGTCAGACACCTGCTCAGTTGACATTCCGTCTTCTTGGTACCGGTGCTACCGCGAACTCTCAAGTTATGGTTTATAATTATAGTTTTGATATCATGCTACCTAATTAGTTAATTAATCATTCATTCATTCGGGTGGGGGAACCCACCCGAATATATAAAAGGAATATATTATGGCTTTTAACCCGCAATTTGCTCGATTGGGAGAGGTTCTCATTCATAATCTAGCGGTTACTGAAGAAGAACTGAAAGAAGCCCTTATAAAGCAGAATAATTTCGGACTTAAAATTGGTGAAACTTTAATTAAACTTGGCTACCTCAAAGAGAATCCTCTAATGCTTGCATTGAGTCAGCAACTGCAATATGCAGTTGTTGATCAAAATACTTTACTTGAAGTACCAGTTGAAACAGTTGCTCTTATCCCTGAAGCATTTGCTCATGAGAAAAGAGTGATCGCTATCAGATTAGATGCAGATGGTTTAGTTGTTGCTATGACTGATCCTGAAGACATTGAAGTCTTAGATAGTTTGAAGAAAGTAACCGGTAAAAATCCAAAGCCTATTTTGATTGGTGACTCACTTTTAACAGATGCTTTAGAAAAATACTACAAAAGTATTAGAACTACATCTGAAGTTGAGAGTGCTGTTGGTGGATTTGATTTTGTTCAAATTGATGATGATGAGAATGAGATTACAATTGAAGCAAGCAAAGATGCAGATGCACCTGTTGTTAAATTGACAAATCTAATTTTCTCTGAAGCTATCAAGTCAGGAGCAACTGATATTCATATTGAGCCAATGACAAAACATACAAGAGTGCGTTATCGTATTGATGGTTCATTACGTGAAGTTATGAATCCACCAGTGGGGATGCATTCAGGTATCGTTTCACTTATCAAGGTTATGGGGAAATTAAACATCGCAGAAAGACGTCTTCCTCAGGATGGTCAGATATCCTTAAAAACTCAAATGAAGAGTATGGATGTTCGTGTATCACTTACACCTACTGTTCTTGGGGAAAAGGTTGTTATGCGTCTGTTGGATAAGGGTGAATTTGGATTCAACCTTGCCACACTTGGTTTCGAAGATGAAGATATGGAAATCTTCAAACGTGTCATTAAGAGACCCTATGGAATTATCATTGTATCCGGTCCTACCGGTAGTGGTAAATCTACCTCTCTTCATGCTGCATTGAAGACTATCTATACAGTTGAAAATAATATCGTTACAGTTGAAGATCCTGTTGAGTATCGTCTCGAAGGTGTTACCCAGATAGAAACAAAAGCACAGATAGGTTTAACTTTCGGTGCTGCATTGCGTTCAGTAATGCGTCAGGATCCTGACATTGTTCTACTCGGTGAGATTCGTGATAACGAAACAGCTGACATTGCGATTAAATTCTCACTTACCGGTCACCTTGTTTTCTCTACATTGCATGCTAATGATGCCCCAGCAACAATCACTCGTTTGATTGATATTGGGATTAAACCTTTCTTGGTTGGCTCATCATTATGTCTTGTTATGGCTCAGAGACTTGTGCGTAAGAACTGCTCACATTGTGCTACTGAATACACACCAACCGAACAGGAATTAATTGAAGCAGGCCTAGAAGGAAAAGATATTACCGGCTTTAATTTCAAAGTAGGACATGGTTGTGTTCATTGTGATAATACCGGGTATTCAGGTCGTACAGGTATTTTCGAACTTCTTAGAGTAGATGCAGAAATTCGCCAGCTTATATTTGATGAAGCGAATCAGGATAACATTCGTGATTTGGCCATCAAAAATGGAATGAGAACTCTGCATGATGCTGCTATCAATAAGATGAAGCGCGGACTCACTTCTATTCGCGAAGTTATCAAAATGACTGTTAGTGATGATTAATAAAGAAAAAAGGTAAGATTATGCCTGCATTTCAATATACTATCAAAGATGCCAAAGGACAACGCACCGAAGGTGTGATTAAGGCTACCACCATGGATGAAGCAGTTGATAAGCTGAGTAGGGAAGGAAGTACTATTATTACAATTAAAAGTGCTTCTGAAGGTGCTTTTAAAGGTAACCTATCCCTTTTCGACAAATTGATGCTTGCTTTCTATAAGTGGAAAACCGGTGTTTCTTTAAAAACAATCGTATTCTTTACGCGTCAGCTCTCAACAATGATATCAGCAGGTCTTACAATTGAAAAATCTATACAAGATCTAGAGAAAGAAGAGAAGAACAAGAAATTTAGACGAGTTCTTCATAAGCTTTCTGATGATATTAAGAAAGGTTTCTCACTATCTGAATCCATGGAGCAACATCCAGGTGTTTTTCAACCTCTATTTGTTTCTTTGGTGAAAGCGGGTGAGATTTCAGGTACACTTCATACAATCCTTTCACAGCTTGCTGATTATTATGAGAAAATGGAAGATACAAGAACTAAGGTTGGATCTGCTCTAGCTTATCCAGTTTTCATTATTGTCTTCTTGATTCTTGTAGGTTGGGGTATGTTTGTGTTTCTGATTCCGATGTTTGCAAAAGTTTATGCAAACTTTAACGCTGATCTTCCAACTCCTACACTCATTGCGATTGCAATTAGTGATTGGATTAGGGGAAATGTTCTTCTAGCTGTTGCCGCAACGATTGCTACAGTAATTGGATTTTTTGTTATTGGTTTAACTGATAAAGGCCGTTATGTTTTTGATAAGATTTTATTAAAAATACCTGTGGTTGGAAGTCTTATGACTAATAGTATTATGAGTAAGTTCGCAAGAACATTCTCAATTCTTATGACTGCTGGTGTTCCTATCATGGAAGTGTTGGAACTCTCAGAAAACGTTGTTCAGAATGCTGTTGTTGAAGCGGCTATCCGTCGCTCAAGAATAATGGTGAAAGAGGGATATAGTGTTGCCGGTGCTTTTAGAAAAACCGGAGCTTTCCCTTCCACTTTACTACAGTTGACTGCTACAGGCGAAGAAACTGGAGATATGGATAAATTGCTCAGTAAGGCTGCCGATTTTTATGAGAAATTAGTCGATTCTGTAATAGAAAGACTTACTTCTTTGATTGAGCCTTTTCTGATTATTATTATGGCTGTAGTGGTTGGTTCCTTGGTTATTGTTGTTTACCTTCCGGTTTTCGACTTGGGTCAAGCGATGTCACAAGGTCTAAAATAAAACATTAAGTTTTATTAATATAGAGATCCCCCAGCAATGGGGCTCTTTTTTATTCTCAGGACATTTTAACTCCATTTGTATAGAATGGATCAAAATCTATCCATTTCACTTTTTTTTTCTTGCGCTTAAATTTAGCAATTTAATACTGAAGATTGCGTGAAAATATTTAGTATAAATAAATAAATGGAGGCAATAATGAAAAAATTTATTGTAATAACTTTACTTCTACTCCTTGCAACTTCGATATTTGCATGGGATTTAGTAAGACAAGCAGAATTCCCGGCAAATATCTATAGTATGGATATCATTGGGAATACAATTTGGATCACAGGTTCTGATGGAGCATTAGCAAAATCAACAGATAATGGTGCTACATTTCAATTTCTACCATCACCTCTTTTCAACCCTGATTCAGGAACATATTTAGACGGTAATGATATTGACTTTATCGACGCAGATAATGGTGCTATTGCCAGTGAAGATGGAATGTTACTCATCACTACTGATGGTGGAACTAACTGGGCTCCCGCCACTCAAATTCCAGCTTTAGTTGGTGGTGAAGACCTTGAGGGTATCGTATATCATGCTGACGGTAAAATATGGGCTGTTGGTAGAAATGGTAATATTGTATATTCAAGTGACTCAGGTGCAAACTGGGTATCTCAAACATCAGGTGTTACTGATTGGTTATATGGAATCTCAATGAATGATTCCGGTACAGGTTTTATAGCTTGTAACAATGGTTCTCCTGACCAATCCCATATATTGAAAACAACTGATTTTGGTGTAAACTGGCAGATTGAAAACCTTACAATCACTGGTAATCCTACAATTTACAATGCAGTTCAAACTGGTAATGAAGTTTTATTACTTGGTGATGATGGCTACATCGGGTATAGCTCTGACAATGGAGTTAACTGGATTCATCATCCAACAGCAGGTGGTACAGACGAACCGAGAATGTATGATGCTGTTATGAATGGAAATGAGGGAGTCGCTATAGGTTGGGACGGTACAGCTGTTTATACTAATGACTCTTGGGCAAATGTTCAGCTCTTAGATACAGACTATGTTTATCATCTCCAGAATGTAGATTTAGATACAAATGGTGATTTTGTTGCTGTTGGTTGGTATGGCTCAGTGGTCAGATCTTCTGATGCAATACATTGGGATGAACTAACTGTCACTTCAGTTGATCTTTACTCTGGAAGTATTATCGATGAAGATATTATGTTCTTTACCGGAGATAATGGCTATTTTGCTAAAACCACTGATGGTGGCGACACAATAGAAAGAATATATATAGAACCTATGGTAGGTACAACAATCACATCCTTATACTCCTGCTACTTCAAAGATGCTTTGGAAGGTTGGGTATCCGGTAGAACAAATGGTGTCATTTACCATACTGTAGACGGTGGACTTAACTGGATCTCTCAGCAGATACCAGGAGTATCAAGTACACTTGGTTTCTATAATATAGAGTTTATTAGTGATATGGTTGGATTCGCTTTTGGTCCGGGCAACCTTAATTCAAAGACCACTGATGGTGGTGTTAACTGGACAGCAATGGCTAATACAGGCATCAACTCATTAACAAAGGTATTTGGTTTACATATCTTTGATGAAAACAACATTATAGCCGGAGCTGAGAACGGAGCAGTTTATCGTACTGCTGATGGTGGAAGCTCTTGGTCATCAATTACTGTTGGTTCTGGTGATATTTCTGACATCTACTTTATTGATGCAGATAATGGAGTTCTGGTTGGTGAAGGTGGAGTTGCTTATTATACCACAAATGGTGGAGCAACAAGTGGCGACTGGATAGTAGCCTCTGAACAGTCTTCTGATGATTTGAAGCATGTATTCATGACTTCCGAGGGTGACCTATATGCAGTTGGACATAGTTCTGATACAGGTAACCAGGGAACCTCTTGGGCTATTCTCAAATCAACCAATAACGGCCAATCCTGGATGCAGGAAACAATTCCTGCTACTACCTTTAATCCTGTTATAATGGAATTCATTGCTGGCAATGATGATTTCATGATGGCTATTGGCAGAAATCAAGTTAGTTACTATGAAGAGATTTCCGGTGGTGGAACAGAAACCTTTGCAACGGACTTATTCTTCTCGGAATATGTTGAAGGTGACGGTGGTAACAATAAGGTAATTGAATTATTCAATGGTACCGGTGCTGCTGTAGATTTAAGTGAATATGAAGTGAAACTTGCTTCTAACGGCGGAGACTGGAACAATACATACACAGGCGACTCAATGTTGGATCACAATGGTGTTTTCGTTATTGCTAACTCAAGTTCAGATGCAAACATCTTAGCAGTAGCTGATGCTACAAGCAGCATAACATATTTCAATGGGAACGATGCTCTTGGTCTTTTCCACAACGATGTACTTATAGATGTTATTGGTGTTCAAGGTGAAGATCCGGGTACAACCTGGGAAGTTGCCGGAGATGCATCCGGTACATTAAACAAAACACTTATTCGTAAACCTAACATTGGTGAAGGTACAACATCATGGCCAACGAGTGCAGGTACTAATGCTGATGACTCCCAGTGGATTGTAATGGATGCAAACTACTTTGATAACTTAGGTATTCATACATTTACCGGTGGTACAGGTGAACCTACTTGTGCAATGCCTGTCTTTGACCCGGCTGGTGGAATCTTTACTGACCCGGTTTCTGTTTCAATTACAAGTGCTACAGATGGATCAGAAATCTATTATACTTTAGATGGTACTGAGCCGGATGACAGTAGTACTATGTTTACAACTCCTATTAATATTACCGCAACAACTACTGTGAAAGCTAAGGCACATTGCCTGGATATGAGTCCAAGTATTACAGTATCTATGCTATATAACTACCCTACAATTGTACAGGTTGGCTCGATTGCCGAACTTCGTATGGGAGTGCAGGACGACACGGTCTATGAATTAACATCACCTGCGTATGTTACCTATATTCAGTCGTTCCACAATCAAAGATATATTATGGATGCTACTGGTGGTATCTTAATTGAGGATGACAGTGGTGTAATTGCGACAGTTTACAATCCTGGTGACGAAGTAGTTGGTTTCATTGGCAATGTTGCTGTTTATGCAGGCATGACCCAGCTTCTCCCATCAGCTGATCCTGGCTTAGCAACTTCAACAGGTAATGCATTAACTCCGGCTACTGTTACTTTAGCAGAGCTAAATACATCATTCGCTGATTATGAATCAGAGTTAATTCAGATTAACAATGTATTCTTTGATGATGCAGGAAGTGTTTTTGCCACTGGTCAAAATTATAATATTTCAGATGGTTCCGGTAGTATTATATTTAGAACTCAGTTCTATGATGCTGACTTTATTGATACAGTTATACCATCAACTCCAATGGATATCAAAGCAATAGCCTTCGAATACAATGGTACACTTCAAATCTGTGCTCGTTATTTAACAGACTTCACACCATCAGCAGGTAATGTGTTTGGCTCACTCAGTGGGCTTATCACAGAAGCGGTAAATGGTGATCCAATCGGAAATGCAATTATCTCAGCTGGAAACTATAGTGCCAACTCAGCCCCTGATGGTTCTTACCTTATTGAGAATATAGTAGCCGGTGATTATACCGCTACATGTCAGGCAAACGGTTTCTTAGCACAAACAGCTGATGTTACAATCGTTGCCGAACAGGAAGCTAACTATGATTGGGATATGGAGATTAATGATACTCCAGCTCCAATGGTTATTATCAACGAAATTATGTATAACTCCAGTGGTTATGATAATGAGTGGGTAGAGCTTTATAATACAACTGATGCAGATATTGATATTAGTGGTTGGTTAGTGCGTGATGCAAATCCTGCAAGTCCAATGCTTGCAATTCCTGCCGGAATGACTATTCTTGCAAACGGATACTTCACAATAGCCCTTGACCATGATTCACAAGCTGCTCCATTCCCATTTGTTGCTGATTTTGATGCAATCGATACTATCGGTTGGAACCTCAATAATAGTGGTGATGGCGTTGTTATTTATAGTGATGCTTCAACAGTCGTAGATTCAGTTATTTATTCAGATGTGGATGGCTGGCCGGTTCAAGCAGACGGTGCTGGTCCATCATTAGAGCTTATTGCTCCAGAGATGGACAATGACCTCCCTACAAGTTGGCAGGCAAGTGCAGTAGAG
>JAVCCX010000217.1 GCA_030765245.1 Candidatus Zophobacter franzmannii
AGTATCACTTCCACCGGATGTACCATCTTCATAAGTCCATTCATATGTTACAATTGTTCCATCAGAATCTGATGACCCTGAACCATCAAGTGTCACATTAGCCCACCCATCAAGATCACTATCTGTTCCTGTGTATGGTCCACCGGACACTGCTGTAGGATCTACATTAGGAACTTGTGCCCGCCAAATTCCAGCTACATATTCGGGGTGATCGATAAAAGGATTCCTGTTTCCCTGATATGAGAATATAACTTCATTCCTATTCCTTTCGAAAGCATCAACCGGGTCAGCAATATGCCAAGCTAAAAGTGCTGAAAGTCTTCCATGTTCACCATAACCGGCAACACCGCCATCATTATCTTCTGTATCAACAGCATCAACCAATTCAAGATCAGGTTCACCAACAATGTTAGAAGAGACATCCCCTTCATAGCGTGTCGCCATATAAAACATGATTCTAGCAACATCACCCTTCACTTCATCCCTAGGCTCCCATGAATCACCATCAGTGTAGTTACCCGGGGCAATTGCATTTTCACTACCGCCATTATCAAAGTCTTTATTACCTCTTGAAGAGTTAACATTTGACTGGCAAGGCTTAAGGTTGTGCATATCAGTTCCCGCCGGACGAGTAGTAGAGAACTCACCGTGGGATTTAGCCCAAACATGCTCTTTTGAACTAATTGCTGTCTCTGAATCACCTGTATAAATTTCGATACAATTTCCGGATATATTAGGGTCTTCATCCGCTTCCATCATTCCATCATCGAGAGTTTGTGAAGTGTATGAGAAATTGGTATGATTATCGATTAAATCATGTAATTCAGCTTTTAATGCAGAACCGGATGTAGCAGTTATTGAATAATAATAATCTGTGAATGTTAAGAAATCCGTTTTTAACTCTATGCTTGTCGTCCTAGCTGCAGAGTCAGTAACCGTAAGTTTTACTGTATAGGTCCCTGCTGATGTATATTCAAACGAAGGATCACTAACAGTAGAATCTGTAGATGAATCGTTTTGAAAATCCCACTCATAAGAGTAAGGAGGTGTGCCTCCGGTAGTAGCATTTGTGAAGTTTATTGTAACAGGCACCATTCCAGATGTTACATCGGCTGAAAAGTTGGCAGATAAAACTCCATCTGAGTAATCTGTAACAGTCATATCATCAATTAGAAGTCTTTCTTTATCTTGAATTGCTCTTACCCGGAAAAAGATGTTATCCCCGGTAACATTGGGAGTTTCACTAAATTCTGAATAAGTTGTTGAAGTTGCAGATACAGATGAACCTATGGATGTCCATGTGCCTGCTGTACTACCAATTTGATATTCTAAAATAAATTCAACGGGTTCACCTGGAACATTCCCATCCCAATGCCTATACCAAAAATTGATTGTTCCAATACCATCATCTTTTCCATTCCCGTCTAAACCTTTGAAAAGCAAGTATTCATCGGGGGTAGTTGCATCATCATTAAATCTGACAGCATTCCCTGATTGTGAATTCTCACTATGACACATAGCATTGTTATTTTCCCACTGTCCAACACCTGCGTGATCATAAGTTCCAACATCTCCATATGATCCATCAGACCATCCATCAAAGTTCTCTGTAAAGTCTCCCAATAGTAACATTGAAATTGAGAGAAGGAAGAGTATAAATGTTACTCGTCTCATGTACTTAGCTCCTTACGCAATCAAATATGATTAATAACTGTGTAATTTGGTTTAGATTTAGTACATTGTCAAGGATTAATAGTTCTACTTATCAAGCTTTACGGTTTCTTAACTCCCGGTAACTTGAAAAAAAGGAGATTGTGTTAGGGGTAACACAAACTCCTTTTTGCTAAGTATATGAAGCGATTAGATGCTATTTAATAAACATTAATTAGGGCTAATATCAACTACCCTTCAACATTAACACTTTGGGTTACAACATGACAGTTATCATCCAGTAGAAATACCATTCTGCATATTTCACTCACAAACATAACATTTCAACAATTTAGCTTGTCAAGATTATTTTTTTGTTGCTTGACTCTCTCATACTCTTATCCCATGGCTATCAGTCTCTTACGCCTACATTCCTTTCTGGAATCATCGCCAATAAGCCTTCTGCCTTTCTTGCCTTTTGTCCAATAACTCTATTAATACTTCTGCTTGTTAGGTACACTCATGACTATGTGTCTTTTGTTATCTGGGATAATTGTGTTAATAGAACTTTATCTGATAGAAGCTTCTTTTTGGGCAATCACCTAAATTTGAGAAATCCAACCGTGGTCAGGTATACAACTTCAATATGGATGATTTAATATTTAGATTACTGAATAGTAACAAATCGCAGATAATGAGGATTAAAGTATAGAATAATGGGAAAAAAGAGTCAGAATTCTTAGAATAAACTTCTTTTATATAGGTATTTTAGGAGATTGTCTTCAATAGCGATTGATGTATCAATTGGATTATACTCAATTCCGGATTGTAAACACTCTGACTTAATAGTTTTTATGTAATTTTGGTAAGTCTCTTGATAGTCATTTTTGATTTGCCATGGATTTACAGTTATCTTCTGCCCCGTTTCTGAGTCAACAAACTGAGTTTCACCTTTGAAGTTAAAGTCTCTCTCTTCTTTATCTAATATATGGAAAACCAATACTTCGTGATGGTTGAATTTGAAATGCTTCAAACCTTCCATAAGCTTTGTAGGTTCATCTAACAGATCAGTGAACAGAATTATAAGACTTCTTTTCTTTAGGCTTTCAGCAGCTTTATGAAGAGCTTTCAAGGTATCAGTAGTAGAAACAGCTGTAAGAGTTAGTAACTTCTCAAAAATCAGATTAAGATAACCCTGGTAGGCCTTTGGAGGTAGATGATTAGTTATCTCATCCGCAAATGTGATAAGTCCTAATGCGTCCTTCTGTTTCACAATCAAGTAGGCAATTGCAGCTGAAAGTTGCTTTGCATAGTCTAGCTTGGTAGTATCTCCCGAGGTATATGACATAGATAGACTATGGTCAAGGAGCATATAGCACCTTACATTCGTCTCCTCTTCATACCTTTTAAGATAGTACCTGTCAGTCTTTGCGAAAAGCTTCCAATCGATATTCTTAATAGGATCACCCGGGATGTATTGTCGATGGTCTGCAAACTCTACACTGAAGCCATGATACGGTGATTTATGAAGTCCAACCATGAATCCCTCTACAATACTCCTAGTTTTAAGATGGTATCGCTCTATACTGGCTATTAACTCATCCGATATAACCTGATTCGCCATTACTTACTTGTCTTTCTTCTTAGGCTTTATTAAGAGAGAGATTGGTATAACGATAACATACGCAATCACCAGAAGGATCGGCGACATAGTGTTATCACCTAAGCTCATAATGAAGTAGCCAATTGTTATCAGAAGTACTGCTACTAACATGATAAATATATTAACATTGAATACACCAAGTCTGTTCTTTTTATTCTTAGCCATCTTTTACCCCTATTTATTTAGTTTCTTGAGGGCTTCTGTTGCCATCAAGACTGCTTCATCATCATTATTAAGAATCTGCGCTTTTAGGTAATACTCATTTGCCATTTCAAAATCATTCAATTTAGCATACACAGCACCAACATGATATGCAATCACACTACTATCAAAACCCAGTTTAAGAATAGAGTCCATGTAGGTCTTAGCCTTCTCATAGTCCCCAGTCATATAATAGTACCAACCATAACTATCGATATAATTGATGTTCTCTGGTTCAGTTTGTAGAGCATTTTCTAAGAGGAATGGAATTTCATCTGACAAAGTGCCGGTAATAGTTAGAAGGTATGCAAGTGCATTAAGAATATCTGCTTCATTTGGATAATGAACCAAAGCCTTTCTGAAGTACTCTATCTCTTCTTTGTAAAGCTGATCCCTATCTAAAAGTGCAGTAATTAACTGAAAAGTATATAGTGAAGGTTTTGGGTTACTTTCTAATTCAAGGTCTAGATACTTCTTCGCTTTGCTATATTCCTTCTGCTTATAATAA
>JAVCCX010000305.1 GCA_030765245.1 Candidatus Zophobacter franzmannii
AAACTTCAGTTACCGGCCGGGCAAGCGACTCCTGCACCTCCAGTGGGTCCTGCATTAGGTCAAGCTGGTGTTAATATCGCAGAGTTTTGCCGTCAGTTCAACGATCGAACTAAAGACAGTCCGGGAATGATATTTCCGGTTGTTATATCTGTCGCTAAAAATAAGTCTTTCACATTTGAAATTAAAACTCCTCCAGCAGCAGTTTTAATTAAAAAGGAAGCTGGTTTAGCAAAAGGATCCGGAGAGCCCAACTCTAATAAGGTTGGAACAGTCTCAAAAGATTCTGTCAGAAAGATAGCTGAGATGAAGATGCAAGACATGAATTGTCATTCCATTGAATCCGCTATGAGTATGGTCGCCGGAACTGCACGAAGTATGGGTGTAGTGGTTGAAGACTAACACAGGCAGGAGATTATATTCTAGAAGGAGTTCGAATGTATAAAAGTAAGAAGTATCGCCAGGCTTTTGAAAAAGTCGACAGATTGAAAAAGTACGACATTGCTGAAGCAATAGAACTGCTCAAGTCATTACCCACGTCTAAATTTGACGAGACAGTTGAGATGCATTTTCATCTAGGAGTTGACCCAAGAAAGGCCGATCAACAAATCCGTAACTCATTAATGCTTCCACACGGAACCGGAAAGAAAATTACCGTATTGGTATTTGCTGAAGGTGATAAGGCTGACGAAGCTAAAGCAGCCGGTGCGGAATATGTTGGTGTAGATGAATACGTGAAGAAAATCAACGATGGTTGGATGGACTTTGACGTAGTAATCGCAACACCAAACTTAATGGGAAAAATCGGACGATTAGGACGAGTCCTCGGACCTCGTGGTTTGATGCCCAACCCAAAGGTTGGTACAGTAACTATGGATGTTACCAAAGCAGTAACAGAATCTAAAGGTGGAAAAGTTACTTATCGTGTAGATAAGTTCTCAAACCTTCATATTCCTGCAGGTAAGGTAAGTTTTGATGCTGATAAGTTACTTGATAATGTCAAGGTGATCATTAACGCAGTTAATAAAGAGAAGCCAAATGCTTTGAAGGGTGTTTATATTAAGAGTATAACCATCACTGCAACTATGAGCCCTGGAATCAAGTTAAGCCCAACATCTGCTAGCCTCGAAGCTAAGAATTAGGAGTGTGTTAGATGGTACAAAGTTATAAAATCGATGTAGTAAAAGAAATCAAAGCACGGATTACTGACGCTAAGGCAATAGTCTTAGTGGATTACAAAGGAATTAACATAGATGAAGTTAATGAATTAAGAGCAAGAATGAGAGAGGCTGGTGTTGAGTATTTTGTACAAAAGAATACACTCATCAAAATCGCTCTCAATGAACTCGGTATTACCGAACTTGATTCTTATCTCATAAACTCAACCGCAGTTGCAGTATCATTGAAAGATGAAGTTGCACCTGCTAAAGTTATAGCAAAGTTCAAAAAAGAAGTGATGGAAGACAAAGAGTTTCCAAGTTTCAAGGTTGGATATGTTGGCGGTGTTGTTTTTGATGAAAAGCAACTTAGAAAATTAGCCTCAATGCCATCCAGAGACGAGCTTATTGCTCAGGTACTCAGCTGCTTCAACGGTCCTATTCAGGGTCTTGTTGTTGTGCTGTCAAGAATCATAAAGAAATTTGTCTATGCTGTTGATGCTATCGCTAAACAAAAAGCTGAATAATTAAAATAAAAGGAATTTGGAGGAAAAATGTCCGAGAAGAAACAACAAATTATCGATATCATAAAAGAGATGTCAGTTCTTGAACTTTCAGAATTAGTAAAAGATCTTGAAGAAGTATTTGGTGTAAGCGCTGCTGCACCTGTAGCTGCTGCCGCTGCTGCTCCTGCAGAAGCTGTTGAAGAAAAGACAGAATTTGATGTTATTCTTACCAGTCCTGGTGAGAAGAAGATCAATGTTATCAAAGCAGTTCGTGAAATCACTAAACTTGGTCTTAAGGAAGCAAAAGAAGTTGTTGATACTTGCCCTAAGCCAGTTGTTGAGAAAGTTACAAAAGAAGAAGCAGAAACAGTTAAGAAAAAACTTGATGATGCTGGCGCTTCTTGCGAAATTAAATAATACAAGTCATAATTTAAAGGAAGTGGATGCAGATGTGTCCACTTCCGATTATATTTATAAACCTCTATCTCTTAATCATTTCTAAGTATTATTAAAGGAGCGGCTTTTGAGAAATATCAAAAGTTATTCCCGCATAGCAGACAGATTTGACAAACTGAAGATTCCAAAGGTGGAAGTACCTAATCTATTAGCTATGCAGGTTGACTCATTCGAGGAATTTCTGCAAAGAAATGTCCCACCCATGCAAAGGGAAGAAAAGGGTTTACAAGCTGTTTTTCAGAATATTTTTCCAATTGAAGACACCAAGGGCAACTATCGTCTTGAATTTATAAGTTTTAATGTCCTCAAGGAAAAGTATACTATTGAAGAGTGTATTGAACGAAACCTTACTTATCAAGCTGCGCTTAAAGCTAAAATGCTATTGCACATTTTTGACGAAGTCGGTGAAGATGGTAAGAGAAATATTAAAGATTCAATTGAGCAGGAAGTGTTCTTAGGTGAGTTACCGTTAGTAACAACCCAAGGAACATATTTGATAAACGGTGCCGAGAGAATTATCATTTCTCAGTTACACCGTTCACCTGGTGTTTACTTCTCTGAAGAGAAACATCCAAGTGGAAAGATGCTCTATTCTTGTAAAGTTATCCCTTACGTAGGATCCTGGATGGAAATGAACATTGATATCCATGATGTTATGTATGTTCATATTGATAAGCGGAGAAAACTGCCGGTATCTGTGTTGCTCAGAGCTATCGGTGTTTCAGAAAATGATGATCTCCGTAATATATTCTATGAATCTGAAACCGTGCCATTAAGTAAGGCGAAAGATTCTTATAGTTTTAGTGAAATAAAGAATACTCACGAAGAGATCTTAGTACAGGCAGGTGAGAAACTCACTCCTGAATTACTGAAAGCTCTTGGCCAAGGTGGCTTGAAGCAAGTACACATTATTAAGAATCCAAATGAGATTCTTAAGAAAGTTCTTGAAAGCACAATAGATAAAGATCCAACAACTACCCAAGATGAAGCGGCAAAGAAGATATACAACCTCATCAGACCAGGTGAAGAACCTGCTGCTGAAGTTGCTGCTGAGTTTATCAAACAGATGTTCTTCAATGTGAAGAAGTATAATCTTGGTGCAGTTGGTAGATATAAAATGAATAGTAGATTGAAGTTGGATATCCCATTGGATAACCACTCATTAACACTTGATGACTTTGTCTGCATATTCAAAACACTTATTAGTATTTACAATGATTCAGATACAGTTGATGATATTGATCATTTAGCTAATAGAAGAATTAGAACAATTGGTGAATTGCTTGTAGACCAGTATACAATGGGTCTCAGCATGGTAGCCAGAATTGCCAGAGAAAGAATGGCAATTGCTAATAATGATGAAGTTACTGTGCATGACCTAGTGAACAGTAATGCTCTCATAAGTGTAATCAATACATTCTTCCTAACTGGTCAGCTTTCTCAATATATGGAGCAAGCTAACCCTCTTGCAGCATTGACTCATAAAAGAAGATTCTCTGCTTTAGGACCAGGTGGTCTTACTAGAGAAAGAGCAGGATTTGAGGTTCGTGATGTTCATTATTCACATTACGGCCGTGTCTGTCCGATTGAAACTCCTGAGGGAGCTAATATTGGTCTGTTGTCCTCACCATCTATGTATTCAAGAATTAATAAACTTGGTTTCCTTGAAACACCTTATTACAAGGTTGTTGAAGGTAAAATTACAGGTGAAGTTGAGTTCTTGGATCCAGCTCAAGAGGATAACTTCCACATCGCTCAGATCAATGTGAATGCTAATAAAAAACATGAGATTACTGATGAACTGATATATGCTAGAATTAAGGGTGAATTCGTTCTTGTTTCACCTAAAGATGTTCAGTATATGGATGTATCTCCTCAGCAAATGGTTTCGGTCTCAGCAGCACTTATTCCTTTCTTGGAACATGATGATGCTAATCGTGCCCTGATGGGATCTAACATGCAGAGACAGGCAGTGCCGTTACTCAATCCACAAGCTCCTATTGTTGGAACTGGGATGGAGAGAATTGTAGCTAAAAACTCCGGTACTGTTTTACTTGCCCCTTATAGTGGTAAGGTCACCGGTGTTACTTCTGAGTACATTGAAATTGTGCCAGATAAGAAAACTGTAAACTTCCTTTCATTCTCTGATCTCAAGAGAATAAGACTTAAGAAATTCCTCCGATCTAATCAGGATACTTGCATCAACCAGCGTCCGACCGTAAAAGTTGGAGATAAGGTTGTTGCCGGTCAACAGATTACTGATGGAGCATGTATAGAAGATGAGCGTCTTGCACTCGGAACTAATATGCTTGTAGCATTCATGCCTTGGTATGGATATAACTACGAAGATGCTATTATTCTTAGTGAAAAAGTAGCTCGTAAAGACTCTCTAACATCAATCTATATTGAAGAACTTGAAGTTCTTGTCCGTAATGTTAAGAATGGTAAAGAGCAACTTGCTTATGACATTCCAAATGTTCCTGTACAATCGCTTCGTAACCTTGACAATACCGGTATTATCCGTGTTGGTTCACAGGTTAAAGCTGGTGACATCATTGTAGGTAAGATTACACCTAAGAGTGTAGAGATTGACCCTTCACCTGAAGAGAATTTGATGAGAGCCTTGTTTGGCGACAGAGCTGGTGATTTCACCAATAGCTCATTGAAAGCAAAACCAGGTATGGAAGGTTATGTTATTGATGTTAAGGTCTTCTCTCGTTATGAAGATTATAATGATCTTGAAGAAGATCATAAGGCAACAATAAATAGACTTAAATCTGACCAAGCATCAAGAAGACAGAGAATTGAGGAGTATCGTGAAGAGCGCCTCAAAGAGTATCTCATTGGTCAGGTAGCTAAGAATATTATACATGAAAAGACCAAAGTTCCATTCGTCGCTCCTGGTAAGAAGATTACCAAAGATGATTTAAAGAGAATCGATTTTAAGAGACTGAATACAGATCTCGAATTAGTTGATGATCCAGAACTTAATCTTACTATATATCAAAATGTCATTCTTGCAATTAAAAATGCTAAAGAAGAAAGTGACAATATATATAAGAAAGAGCGTGACCGTCTTAAACATGGTGACGAATTACCTTATGGTGTTCGTAAAATGGTTAAGGTTTACATCGCCAAAAAACGTAAGATACAGGTTGGCGACAAAATGGCTGGCCGTCATGGTAACAAAGGTGTTATTTCAATAATCGCTCCTATTGAAGATATGCCATTTATGGAAGATGGAACTCCTGTAGATATCGTTCTTAATCCACTTGGTGTGCCTTCACGTATGAACATTGGTCAGATTATGGAAACTCATTTAGGTATGGCTGCAAAACTTCTTGGTTTTGACGTTGAAACACCTATCTTTGATGGTGCTCATTGGGAAGATATTCTTAAAGAGCTTACGAAAGCTGAACTTCCTCTTGATGGTAAGCATGACCTATATGATGGCAAGACCGGTGAACCATTCAAGGAAAGAGTTACAGTTGGTATTATCTATATGCTGAAACTTAATCACCTTGTCGCTGATAAGATGCATGCTCGTTCAACTGGACCTTACTCTCTCATTACTCAGCAACCATTGGGCGGTAAAGCTCAACATGGTGGCCAGAGACTTGGAGAGATGGAGGTATGGGCGTTAGAGGCTTATGGTGCTGCACATCTTCTTGAAGAGATGCTCACTATTAAGTCAGATGATGTCGACGGAAGAACAAATGCCTTTAAAGCTATTACTAGTGGTAAGAATCCACCACCACCAGGTGTTCCGGAATCTTTCAATGTGCTAATCAGTGAGTTAAAATCACTTGGTTTTGACATAGAATTTGTTAAGGAAAACCGCAGTTAGTCGGAGGTTATAGTGATAAGAGAAATTAAACGTGAAAAGAAAATAGAGAATTACGATGCCGTTCGTATTAAGATTGCTGCACCAGAAGCTATTCGCAGCTGGTCTTATGGAGAGGTCACTAAATCCGATACACTGAATTACCGTACTCTTAAACCAGAAAAGGATGGCCTTTTCTGTGAAAGAATCTTTGGTCCTGAAAGGGATTTCGAATGTTCTTGTGGTAAATACAAGAAAAAGAGATTTGCAGGTACAGTTTGTGACCGTTGCGGAGTTGAAGTTACTTCTTCTCGTGTTCGTAGAACTCGCATGGGTCATATCGAACTTGCAGTACCGGTTGCTCATATCTGGTTTGTTACAAGCTCACCAAGTAAAATTGGTACATTGCTTGATTTAACGACTAAGACCCTAGAGCGAATTCTATATTATGAATCATATGTTGTAATGGAACCGGGTGATTCACCTTATGAAAAGTATGAGTTGGTTGATACAGACGAATACTATGAAAAGCGTGATCAGCTTGGTGAGACATTCAAAGCAATGATCGGTGCCGAAGCATGTAGACAGATGCTTGCAGATATTGATATGGAGAAAGAATCTCAGAATTTGAAAACTCTTATTCTGATGGAAACATCTCCTCTCAAAAAACAGAAGCTTATCATGAAACTTAAGATAGTCGAAGCTTTCCGTAATTCAGGAAATCTTCCTGAGTGGATGGTGCTTGAAGTACTTCCTGTACTTCCTCCTACACTTAGACCTTTAGTTCCGCTTGATGGTGGACGATTTGCAACGGCTGATTTCAATGATTTGTATAGAAGGGTTATTACTAGAAATAATCGTCTTAAGCAGCTTTTAGAAATAAGAGCACCTGAAGTTATTCTCAGAAATGAGAAAAGAATGCTCCAGGAAGCAGTAGACGCTTTGATTGATAACTCTAAGAAATCAAGACCTGTAAAAGGTAGAGGCAATAGAGCCCTCAAGTCCCTTACAGATCAGCTTAAAGGTAAGCAGGGGCGTTTCCGTCAGAACCTGCTTGGTAAGCGTGTTGACTATTCAGGTCGTTCTGTTATTACAGTTGGTCCTGAACTTAAGATATATCAATGTGGTCTTCCAAAGGAGATGGCTAAAGAGCTCTTTAAGCCATTTATTATTGAGAGACTTGAGAGAATTGGTGCTGCAGAAAAAGCTAAAACAGCGAAGAAGATGATTGAAAAGAATCAGCCTGAGATATGGAAGATTCTTGAAGAAGTTGTCAAAGATTATCCTGTTTTACTTAATCGTGCACCGACTCTTCATAGATTAGGTATACAAGCATTTATGCCTGTGTTGACCGAGAACAAGGCTATTCAGCTTCACCCAATGGTTTGTATTCCTTATAATGCTGACTTTGATGGTGATCAGATGGCTGTTTATGTTCCACTTTCAGAAGAAGCTAGAATGGAAGCAAGAGTCCTCATGCTCTCAGCCCGTAACTTGCTCTTACCTTCAAATGGTAAGCTTGCTATGGCTGCGAATCAGGATATCGTACTTGGTTCCTACTATCTAACTCTGGAAGCAGGCTCACCACCGGCAGCTGATGCAAAGTTACCTACTTTCCAGGACTCAGATGAAGTTCTCACAGCTTATGACAATGATGAAATGCATTGTAGTGTTAAGGGTGAAAGTCTCGTAGAGAGAACTATTGATCTTCATACTTGGATTAGATTTAGAGATGGAAAGAAATTTGTAATTACTACTGTTGGCCGTGTAATCTTCAGTACAATATTACCGAAGGGTGTTCCTTTTGTGAACGAAGTTCTCAATAAAGGTAACCTTAATGAACTTGCTATGGTTTGTTTCAAAATAGTTGGTCAATTCGAGACTGCCGAATTCCTCGACAGACTTAAAGAGACTGGCTTCAAATATGCAACCAGAGCAGGTGTTACATTCAGTTTCGGTGATATTGTTGTTCCTTCAACAAAGCGTAAAATCCTCGGCGTTAAAGAAGAGGAAGTTAGAGACATTCAGGAATTATATTTGTCAGGTGTTATAACTGAGAAAGAGAGAATGCAGCGTGTTGTTGATAAATGGAAAACTGCTACAGAGCAGGTTACTGAAGAACTTATGGTCGATTTGGAGAAAGATAGAGCTGGACTTAACTCAATTTATATGATGTATAAGTCTGGTGCTAGAGGAAGCCGTGATCAGATCAAACAGCTCGGTGGTATGCGTGGTCTTATGGACAAGCCTACCAAGAGTACAAGTGATGATATTGGTGTTATTGAAACTCCAATTAAATCTAACTTTAAAGAGGGACTTTCCGTGCTTGAGTACTTTATCTCAACTCATGGTGCCCGTAAAGGTCTGGCTGATACAGCCCTTAAAACTGCAGATGCAGGTTATTTGACTAGAAGATTGGTTGATGTAGCTCAGAACTCTATTATCACTGCTGAAGATTGCGGAACTATCGATGGTATCGAGATTTCTGCACTCAAAGAGGGACAAGAGATTGTTCAGACATTGACTGAGAAGATCGAAGGTCGTACAGCTGCTGAAGACATTTTTGATCCTATTACTGACGATTTGATTGTGTTAGCCGGTCAAGAGATTGACAATGACATGGCACATCTTATTGAAAAACATGGTATCATTAGTGTTAAAGCACGCTCAGTATTAACTTGCGAATGCACAAAAGGTGTTTGTGCAAGATGTTACGGTAGAAACTTAGCAACTCAGAAATCTGTAACTATTGGTGAACCAGTTGGTGTTATCGCTGCTCAAAGTATCGGTGAACCTGGAACCCAGTTGACCTTGAGAACATTCCATATCGGTGGTGCGTCAAGTACCCAGATTGAAACTGCTGAAGTTGTTAACAACTTCGACGGAATCACTAAATTCGATAGAATGAATGTCGTTGTTAACAAGGCAGGCGAGCAGATATCAGTTAGTCATCTTGGTAAGATTCAACTCTTAGATGAGAATGATCCTGGTATTGTTCTTGAAGAGTATAAAGTAGAATATGCTTCTACTGTATATGTGAATGATAACCAGAAGATTGCTAAAGATACTCGTTTGTTCAGTTGGGATCCGTACAACAATCCTCTTATATGTATAGCAAAGGGTATTCTTCACTTTGAAAACTTTGTGAAGGACTTTACTTACAAAGAGGAGTTCAACGAACTTACCGGTCTCAGAGAACTTACTATTATCGAATCTAAAGATCGTAAAATTCAGCCACAGTTTAAGATTGTGGATGAAGATGGAACAGAAGCACTTGTGCCACTTCCTACCGGCTTAAATGTTAAGGTAGAAGAGGGTACTTATGTGTTCCACGGTCATAAACTCGGTGAAAGTTCTCGTGTTACTATTAAGCAGAGAGACATTACAGGTGGTCTCCCTCGTGTACAGGACCTCTTTGAGGCTCGTGTACCAAAAGAGAAAGCTGTTATCTCTGAAATTAACGGACGCGTTACCATTGGTGGTTTAAAGAAGACAGGCCGTGACATCTTTGTTACACCTGACAGTAGTGTTTTTTCACCAATTGATGGTAAAGTGATCGTAGGAGATGTTGACGATGATGGAAATCGCCAAATCTTCGTTGTACCGGAAGATGCAATAATATCAAAACGAAATGGTTCAATCCGTTTCGGTGACAAGACTGAAGAAGGTCAGGATGTCTATGTAGTGGTAAACTCTGGAAGAGAGTACAAATACCACATTCCGGTAGACCAGCAAATCATTGTGGTTGATGGTCAAAAAGTATCAACAAAAATACCGTTATCAGGTCATGTGTTTGACATCCCACCATTCCAGGATGCCATATTCTCAAGTGACGATGTTGTGAAAGAAGGAATCCCACTCGTAGGTAGAAAGTATGTTATCCCATCAGGTAAGCGTATTATCGTTCACCAAGGTGACATAGTGGAGAGTGGAGATGGTCTTTCAGACGGACCACTCGATCCTCATGATGTTCTGAGAGTTCGTGGTATTAAGGCGGCTCAAACCTTAATTCTTAACGAAATCCAGGAGATCTACAGGAAGCAGGGTGTGAAGATCGATGATAAACATATTGGTGTTATCATCCGACAGATGTTCAAGAAAGTGAAAATCATGAACCCTAATAAGACACTTTTCCTTGAGGGAGAGGTTGTCGATAAGATGACGGTGATGAAAGAAAACTCGGAAGTCGAAGCAAGAGGTGGCGAAGGTGCCACGTTCGAACCACTCCTACTAGGTATAACTAAAACTTCGTTGTTGACAGATAACTGGCTATCTGCTGCTTCGTTCCAAGAGACTACTAAAGTGCTTACCCAAGCTGCAATTGCAGGAAAGATTGATAAGCTTGAAGGGCTCAAAGAAAGTATTATCTTAGGACATAGAATACCAGTTGGAACCGGTTCAAAAGCATACACTAGCCAAGTTAAGGCCGGTGTTGAAGAAGGTAAGACTCTGAAAGAAATGGTTCAGGATCTTGCTCACGTCGTGCAAGAAGAAAGCATAGACGATTTATTAGATTTCTAAGAATGGAGGAAATGTGCCAACAATTAATCAGTTAGTTAGAAAAGGCCGTAAAAGAGTTATAAAGAAGAAGAAAAACAGAGCTCTTATGGAATGTCCTCAGAGACGTGGAGTTTGCACCAGGGTGTATACAACTACCCCTAAAAAACCAAACTCAGCTTTGAGAAAAGTTGCCCGTGTTCGTTTATCAAACGGGTTTGAAGTTACTGCGTATATCCCAGGCGAAGGACATAACTTGCAAGAGCATTCAATGGTTCTCGTTCGGGGTGGTCGTGTGAAGGATCTTCCCGGTGTTAGATATCACATTGTTAGGGGTTCCCTTGACTGTGCTGGTGTTGACAAGCGTATGAACTCTCGCTCCAAGTATGGCGCGAAACGTCCTAAGAAGTAAGGAGAAGTTAAATGTCAAGAAGACACAAAGCGCTAGAAAGAGAGATCCTGCCGGATCCTAAATATCATGATGTAATACTCAGTAAGTTTATCAACGGCATTATGCTTAGTGGTAAGAAATCTGTTGCAGAAGCCATTGTTTATGGTGCGATGGATATTATCAAAAAGAAGATGAAAGAAGAACCTTTAGAGGTTTTCCGTACTGCTCTTGCAAACGCCCGTCCTTTGGTTAAGGTTGTTTCCCGCCGTGTTGGTGGTTCAAATTACCAGATCCCAACTGAAGTTTCAGAAAAAGATGGTCGTGCAATAGCTTTCCGTTGGCTTATCAGCAACGCTCGTAAGCGTTCAGAACAGTCTATGGACCAGAAACTTGCAGGTGAGCTTATGGCTGCTTTCAAGAAAGAAGGTAACACTATCAAAAAGCGTGAAGATACTCATAAGATGGCAGATGCTAATAAGGCATTCGCTCATCTTAGATGGTAACTCACTAAATAATACAATAAGCCGGACTCGTTCCGGCTTATTTTTTTATCTATATCTATATGAATAGCTTTAAGCATAATAACAAAGACTACCCTCTCACTATTACTCGCAAGCGAGTTAAGAATATCAATCTCCGTATTTCATCCTCTAAAGGGATTAACATCAGTATTCCTTTTAATCTAACAGAAGCCAGACTCGAGTCTTTTCTGAAGGAGAAAGAGCTGTGGATACGGACTCATTTGGATAAGATTGAACAAGTCCTCGCTTCAAGGGATAATAATATAGCTGTCTCAGAAGATATCTTCTGGTTACTTGGAAAGAAGTATGACTGTGTATATACTGAAGAGCTTGCCAAAGATGCACGCATTGTAGGTAATGAGATAATCCTTTATAGACCTCCGGGTCGCGGCAACTATCTTCCTCATTTACTGTTAAAGAAGATAATTATAACAGAGGCAGTTGAACAAATTACAAATGCTTATGAGAGAGTTAAACCACTCGCAAAGAGCTTTACCCCTAAGAACATTGAAGTTCACATTAGACCGACAATCTCTAAATGGGGAACATGTTACACAAAAAAAGCTAAGATACACCTCTCTTACTATCTTATTCACTTCCCAATTGAGTGTATAGAGTATATCATCATCCATGAGCTTTGCCATTTTAAGTATCCAAATCATGGTAAACAGTTTCATAGCTTAGTAGAGAGTCTTATACCAAATTGGAAAGAGCTAAACTTAAAACTTAGGGACCCACAAATTCACTCCTCATTTCTTGATTTGAAAGGTTTTGGCATTAGAATTAAGTAAAGACTCTTCTATTGAAAATCCTACATTTCTCTTCAATAATTCTAACTCGACCCTTACCCACTCCTTACCCAGAAAGGTAGGTTTCGGGTAAAAAATGGGTAAGAAACCGGTAATCTGGAAGTAATAATTATTGAAGAGGGATTAAAGTCAAAAAGGGCAGAATAGGCTAAAATTATTAACCTTTCACATTGAGATTCCAATAGACACCATCTTCAAGTAATAAGTCTTGACTTAATTCAGAAGGACAATCTCTTATGTAGGGTTAAATAATTCAAAGTAGGGATGAATGAAAGCCTTAATTACTTTTATCGGAAATCATGACCCATTCTCTGATAGTAGAGGAACTCCCGGACCAATCCTCTCAATTCTAGAAAAGAGAAAATATGATAAGCTCTATCTTCTTTTCAATAATGACAAATACTGGAAGAAGGTCTTTGCTACGCAAGAGTATTGCAATAAACACTATCCTCAAATGAAAGTTGAAATGCGATTGACTGAGGCTATAAATCCAATCAACTATAATCTTGTTTACCCTGCAATGTACAATGTTGTTAGCAGGATCGTAAAAGAAAATGCCAAAGCTAAGTTCACAATCTCAATTACTTCAGGTACCCCAACGATGCACTCGTGCTGGATTCTATTAGTACAGGGAGGAGTTATAAATGCCGAGATATTGCAGGTCTCACGAGAGAATGGGATTGAGAAAGTAACATTTGAGCTTGATGATTTCCCTAATATAGCTGAGACCCCTGAAACTAAGGTAGAACTTACAAGACTAACAAGAGAAAATGCAGAGTTAAAGAAGTATTTGGACTTGGATTATTCCTTAAAAAATGGCTTCTATATTCCTAATACAGGTTTGAATATTGATGA
>JAVCCX010000272.1 GCA_030765245.1 Candidatus Zophobacter franzmannii
CAGATTTGGCTTTAAGAGGAAGGTTTGCTTATCACTATGCGTCTCCCAAAAGCCTATCTCAGTGAAATGAGCCTTTAGATATGAGTATATCTCAGCTACATTATAGTCATCAAACTTCTCTATAAATACTTGGGGCATTACTGTTACCTGTCTTTAAGAATTACTTCGAAGATTGGCTCAAGGTTGAGGTAGATAGAACCATGTCCCTGAGTATTGTCAACATTACCTGCGATATCCTGTATAAGGGCAGCATCAACACCAAAATAGTCATTTCCCCAGCCGATACCAAGTGTTATCAAGTGCTGTTCAGTTTCTCCAATTTCACCTACTGCATAACCGTAAATTTCCTCAAGATCATATTCTTCATCCTCTGGGTTTACAACATATGATGGTGGGTTATAACTCCCATCCCAGATAGCACTTCGCATCATATATCCTATACGATAAGCATAGAAGCCTTGATTTAGTTCAAGTCCAACCTTAGCGTTGAATCTATCACCAAAATTATTATCCATTTGTGAACAGTATTCCTGGGTACCTTCCAACGCTATTGTGAAATCATTAAGATAGAAGGATACACCGAAATTTGCAACGGCTGGGAGAGTTGAATCATAGAGAATGTTGGTGTTCACTTCAAATTCTTTGTCTAATCTCGGCATATAGGAAGCACCAAGGCTTACCCAATCATGCTTCCAATAGAGACCGGGTTGTATTCTGAAAGCATATTCATTAAAGTTGTTTCTTGCTAATGGAACAGAACCACCCACAACATAGTCTTTAAAAATATACATATGACTCATTATGTTTAATCCAAATGACAACTCTTTCCACTGATATGAAGCGGTTGCTGTTAGCACCTTCGTTTCCATTGATGGAAATCGATATAGAATATCCATTCCCTGACCTAAATTAACTGAGATACGATCATATTTCAGTGACTTAACACTGCTTAATGATAACCCAACATTAAGAGTGTTTGCTATCTGGTGGCTAATCCCAATCATGCCAAAAGCTGATTTATTAGTATAGTCTTCATCAGTGTACATGTTAAACTCTTTTGCCGGCATCTTGGCAATGAACTCATAATACATATGGAATGTGTCAGTTTCAAAAGCTGCAGGATTGAGTAGGACATTCTCGATGTTACCCATAACTGATGTTCCGGTATAACCTCTACCGGCATTAGTTGTTCCTACATAATTGTCTGAATAATAGTCATAAAAACTCTGCAAATACCAGGGTGCTTGGAAATCAAGTGCCTGGGCGCTTAACGCTCCTACCAATAAGAGCAAGCATAAAAGGGTATAAATCTTTCTCAAAAGACCTCCATCTGTTAGCGGAAGATTGTTTGTTTCCTATCAGGACCAACTGAAACTATTTTTACAGGAGTTCCTAACAGTAGTTCAATTTTTTTTACATAAGCCTTTGCATTCTCGGGGAGTTTATCAAAATCTCTTATCTGGGTGATGTCTTCATCCCAACCCGGTAATGTTTCATAAATAGGTTTGATATTGGAGAGTATTCTAACTTCAGCAGGAAACTCAGTTAATGTCATTCCATGGTATTCATAGCCTGTACAGATACTGATGTCACCGATTCCGGTCAGCACATCAACAAGAGTTAACGCAATTTCATCCAAACCATTCAACATTGCAGTATAACGAGAGGCTACTGCATCAAACCAACCGATTCTGCGGGGTCTTCCAGTAGTAGAACCAAACTCGTTGCCTTGCTCTCTGATTTTCTCACCTGTTTTGTCAAAGAGTTCGGTAGGGAAGGGGCCTTCACCAACTCTTGTAAAGTAGGATTTATATACACCGATAACCTTATTAATTTTCTTTGGTGGAACGCCACAACCTATTGAGATACCACCGGAAACTGTATGAGATGAGGTTACGAATGGATAACTACCATAAGTTATATCCAAAAGTGTGCCTTGAGCACCCTCAAACAATACATTCATTCCTGCATTAATCTGTTCATTCAGGTAATACGGAGTTTGTTTGATATATGGTTTAAGATAGTCTGCAGCCTGTCGTAGATCAGCAACTATAGAGTCAATCTCACTCATAGATATCCCAATGTCATGATACTCATAGAGTTTTTCAAGCATCTCTGTAAGTGTTTTCTCATCATACATATGATAAACTTTTAGACCCACTCTGGCTGTTGCATCTGAATAAGCAGGACCAATTCCTCGTTTTGTAGTACCGATTACATTGGCATTCTCTAACTTTTCTGCTTTGCAATCAAGCTCTTTATGCAGGGGTAGGACAATGTTTGCTCTTGGATCAATAATAAGTCTGTTTTTAAATTCAATCCCCCGTTCTTCAAGTCCTTTCATCTCCTCGATAAATTCAAAAGGATTCATGACTACCCCGGGTGCAATTACACAAATAAGTTTAGGATTCACGATTCCGGAAGGAACCATGTGTAAAACATACTTTTCATCATCTATAATAATTGTATGACCTGCATTGCTCCCGCCTTGAAAGCGTACAACCATATCTGCCTTTGCACCAAGCACATCGACTATCTTGGCTTTGGCTTCGTCACCCCACATACAACCTAGTACTGCAACTGTACTCATTAGTTCTCCTTATAGGTATATCACCGAGATACATTTAAATTTAAACTGAGGGAGTCTCCATTTCTGAACATAAGCTCCCAATAAGACAATCTGCAACTTTATCAATCAATGTCAATCTTATTATCTGAGAAATATTCATCGCCTTTTGTTGTTTCTTAAAACAGCCGTTTTACAGGATTAGAAGAGTAGTTTTAACAGGATTGCTAGCTTGTCGTCTTTCGCTCCATTTAAATTTGTGGAACACTGAGGATGACAGTCTGATTTACCGGCAGAACTGCTTTTGTTATCAAGATATCTTGGCTTCGATAGCATCGATCCCGGTATTCTTTTCCCACAACTGAGCACAATTGCGTTATACAATAATAACTTTCTGATTTGTTGTGAACTACTCGCATTTCCCAATTACTTTGAAAACATACCCAATATGTGCTAAGCCCTTTGCTCCTCCTCCTCCTCCTCCGAGGACAAGTCCGATCTTGGGGTTAGATACCTCGGCACAGCATAAGACACTTAACATCAGGAAAATACTTTTTGTTGTTACTCTTCTGTTAATAAATGGTCAGCCATTGACAACTCTGGATGTTATGAGTCTTATTGATTGAATTAAAATAGTTGACACTAATCCCAATGTTTTGATAATAGCTTATGTTGATTATGTGAGAGGGAAAATTCAGATTAAAGAGGTAGCAATGAGCAGGCGTCGTGTTGTGAAAGTAGTTAATAGCAATACCATTGAAATAGAGCCGGATTGGCTTTATAAATCACAGCAAGGAAATTTACTTCAAATCAATGGTTATAAACTACCCCCGGTTAATAGCATTAAACATGAGACAATTATAAAACGATTGAATAATCTAATTGTTGGTAAAACCATTGTAATGGGGACAGTGCTTAGTGCTAAAAACGGTGTATTGCACTGCGATGTATTCATTGATGGATACAACTTATCTGACTATTTCTCGGACTTTCAATAACAGCATAAATCTAAACTAAATAACTCCTCATGTGATTGCTGATGAAGCATTAACTCCACAACCTCAACCTGAAGTTAAGAAGAAAGCTTCTAAGCCAAGTGCAATTGAAAAGACAATGCAGAAGATGGGCATAAAGGGTATTAAAGATAAAGCAATTATCAAATCAACTGATACTTTTACTCTATCCTTTGGGAAGATACTTAGCACAATAATTGTTCTGATGCTTGTTGGCTTTGTCATCAAAGTTGTTAGCGGTATCCTGAACACAATCTCGGAAAGAAAGGACAACTGGCGACTCTTCATTAAGAGGATAATCCCAATCTTCAGAATTGGTACTTGGACCTTTGCTATCTACTTCGTCATTCAAGTTATCATAGCACCTCCAATCGAGACCCTATTTGCGGTCATTACTTCAGCAGGTGTTGCCGTTGGTTTTGCTTCTCAGGATATTCTCAAGAAGCCGATTAGTGTCATCTTTGTCAACGAGATGTTCGAGCATACATCTATGATTGTGATGAATATCAAAGCCTATGTCTATGACATCCGCGCTGAATTCAAACTTAAGAGTGATATTACTAAGACTACAATCCGTGAGTTATCGAAGGCAGGAATCATAAGCAATAAAAGTTAAGATCCATTAACCTACTCACAAACAATAATTATAATCGAGAAGCTATCCGAATAATATCGTATAGCTTTTCTTTATTTTAAACAGCAAATATCTCTCAATGTGGCAAAATTGCTCTATTTATGTCCTATTTGGGCTCTATTACAATACTTTTAAAAAGGTTTATAGAGACTTATACACAAATTGTGTATAACTTAGTGGTTTCATTAAGGGTCAATTAAGTGTCAATTAAGTGTCTATTAAGGGTCAATTAGGTATTGCTGTAGAGCACAGATGGAGAAAAGAGGTGGATAAATGATGGAATGATAAGTATTTAGCCTCCCGTTCAACCCAAGCATTAAAACTAACGAGTTATCCACAATCTGTGTATAACTTATCACGCGTAATTCAGTCGTCTTTAACAGGGGTAGTATTGACGTGTATTAGACACACACTTAATTTGATTGAAAATGATTTGATTAGAAAAGTGCGAGTCCGGCAGTGTTATTAGTATGTTTTATTCACATAAATATTGACATCAATAATCCTCTAACCCTAATTGGAATAAAGGAGAG
>JAVCCX010000428.1 GCA_030765245.1 Candidatus Zophobacter franzmannii
AGGTCTGGGACCATCACTCTTCGCGTAAAGCTTCGCCGTGACAGGTCCGCAAGGTAAATTCTAAGCCCTTACCTTTCCAATGGTTGAGTGGAACGAGACCTTGCAAATGGTGAGGAAGATAATCCACAAACACCTTTGAAATGGATAATTTGTCGGGGCATTAAACCTGCAATGCAGGTACAAGACCAGCCTCTAATCGCCTCAAAACTTATCGAAAAGGAGTTTGGATTACCCTAATATGTGCTCCTTTTTACTTAAGTAAAGAGAGTTAAGAACAAACAAGCTAGCTATATAGAACTTTAATCCTTGACAATAAAATAATGCTTACCCAAATTACCTATTAATAATCAAACATGATTATTTGAGGAGCAAAATACATGAGACGAGTAATATTTACATTTTTCCTTCTCGCAATTTCGATTTTATTATTGGGAGACTTTACCGAAGACTTTGATGGATGGTTAGATGCTTCGTTTGGCACTGTTTCAACCTATGACCACGCAGGTGTTGGACAATGGGAAAATAACAATGCCATGTGCCATTCTACTTATGCTCGTTCAGGTAATGCTGTCCGGTTTAATGACGATTCAACTACTATTTTAGAATACCTTTTATACAAAGGTTTAGATGGAAACGGAACAGACGGTGGTCTTGGAACTATTTCCTTCTGGTACCGTCGTTGGGATACAAACATTTCAGGGGAACCAGTTGAATTTATTTTAGAATATCAGGTTGGTGGAACCACCGGAACATGGACCACAATCGGTTCATCAGTTTTAGTTACTTCAACTGATTATGTTGAATATTCAGAAACAGCTAATGTCCCAGGTGATGATATCTTCTTTAGAGTGAGAAATGTTCAAGACAAAGAAAGATTATTGATCGATGATATGACTGTTACAGACTATACTGGTGGGGGAAACCAAGGCCCATCTATTGCTAATATTTCAGCATTTCCAACTTCTCCAACAAATAGCCAAAGTGTACAGATAAGTGCAGAGATTAAGGACTTAGACGGCACTATTAGCTTAGCTGAGATAAGATGGGGAACAACATCAGGTAATCTCACCAATATCATTTCTATGACCCTTGATAGTGGAGATACTTATATTGGAACTGTACCTCAGCAATCTGAAAATACAACAGTTTATTATGTAGTTGCAGCAACTGATGATGACACTGATGAAACAGTGTCTGCGGAGAGCAGTTATACTGTTCAATCGACAGGAACTCCTCGCGTTATCTTCTCAGAAGTAACTGATCCATCAGATTATAATGCGTCATATATCGAGCTTTATAATGCAGGGGATGGGGCTCAAGACCTGCGTGGTTGGACAATTAAACAGTATGATTATACATGGACAACTATACTTGATGATACAGTAAATGCTGAGTTTGAAACCAATATGTCTGGTGACTATACTCTTAATCCCGGGGAATATGTTGTGCTTATTAGAGGAACTTCAGCAGATTTACTGAGTACCTATCCAACATTTTCAGGTTACTATTTTGTCGATGGTAGCAATGGTGCAGGAGTTCCACAGATTAATAATGATGAATACTTCGAGTTATATGATACCCCGGCGAAAGCAATAGTGGACAGAATGGGTACCTACTCTGATACTATCTTGAAAGATAAAGTGTATGAAAGAGTGGATGCGTTGACAAGCGGGAACGACATTGGAACTGATTGGACAGAAGTCTCTGCAAGTACAACTCCAGGAACACCTAATCAAGCAAACATTATTCCTCTTGGTAATGACTATGGGTCTTTACCTGTTGAATTCAGTTATATGACAGCTGAAGTGCTCACGAATAATAGCATTGGAATCAGTTGGAAAACCGAGTCTGAGAGTGATTTGTCATATTTCCTTATCCATAGGGGAATCACAGAAGAGTATTCCAATGCAATGACAATTCAATCGACAATCCCAGCTTCAAATCAAGCAACTGGCAATCTGTATCAATTTATAGATACTGAAGTCTATTCCGGTGCTGAATACTGGTACTGGGTCGAGTCTGTAGATAATGCAGGTACAACAGAACTATATGGTCCGTCCTATATCAAGTTTGGAAATGGTGATGAGGAACCGGAAGTAAATGTAATAGTTACAGGTCTTGATTCGATATATCCTAACCCCTTCAATCCTTCTACAACGATCAAGTTTTCTTTGAAAGGATCTGATAAAGTAACTGTCTCTGTATTCAATTTGAAAGGACAAGAGGTAAGAACTCTTGTTGACTGTTTCTTTGGAGAAGGTACTCACTCAGTTGTTTGGGATGGAAATGATTTAAGCGGAGCAGAGTGCAGTAGTGGTATCTACTTTATCCGTGTCATTTTAGGAGAAATTACTGAATCCAGAAAAGCAATTCTAATGAAATAAAATTAAACATTTGATGTTAAAAGGGCGATTGACTAGGTCATTCGCCCCTGCTTCTATCAGATTTACAAATTTATCTCCAATCTAAATTCAAACGCTATTACTTGAGGTAGCAAGAGCAAGATACTAATCCCTATAATATACATATTCATTGCTTTGGAACAATTATTGCCCTACAATATAGGTGACACAATGATTTACAAACAAGGAGTGCCAAAGTGAGTAAACACTTTATAATTGTTTTCTTATTTATTCTAACCATAACTTTTGTCTATGCCGGAAACGAATTTCAGGTTGTAAGAAGTAGTTCTGAAGGAATCGAACTGAGATTTGAATTGCCGGAATATCAAATAAAAGAGACCGTAGATGGTTATGACAAGCTGATTGTAGAGAATAGTACAATCACAATTGAACCAGGTAAACCTCAATTGCCAGTATTTACAGGAATCATTGCAGTACCGGAGAACGGAAGTTTTGATTACGCAATTTTGTCTCAAAAAAATGAGATGCTATATAATTTAAACTTAATCCCATAT
>JAVCCX010000108.1 GCA_030765245.1 Candidatus Zophobacter franzmannii
CCGGGTCCGTAAACTACTATCTTCATTTCAATCTCCTCTATATTTTTATTAAATTGTATATTCCACCGATAATCACTAACACTCCGCAGATTCGTCTTATTAAGAGAACCTTACCTGAGGAGTTTCCCCATTTCAAAAACTTGTTAATATGTTGGACAAAGGTACCTGCAAAGACAATTACACCGACATGTCCAATTGCGAATATTACCAACATCATGATGCCTTTGAATAAACTCCCGGAGCTCATCTGGAAGACTACCCCCAGCATCGGAGCCATAAAAGCAAAGGTACAAGGACCAAGTCCTATTCCAAAGAGAGTTCCGAGTAAGAAAGCGCCACTAGTGCCCTTTTGCATCTTATCAATCACATTCACGAGCTTGATATCTGGAACTTTGATAATGTCTAACAGTACTATCCCAAAAAAGATGAAGAAGACTGAAAGGAACACCGTCCCTCCTCTTCCTAAATCTCCAATAATTCTCCCGCTTAGACCAGTAATAACTCCGATTATAGCAATGGTTATCAGCATTCCGAGTGAGAACAGGAGGGACACTTTTAAAGCACTCGCTTCTTGTTTCTGACCATTGATATAGCCAATAATAAGCGGAATCCCTGATAGATGACATGGGCTAAGCAGTATACTCGCAACACCCCAAAGGAAAGCTCCGAGAAATGCAATTGCAAGATTCCCTTCTATGCTGTTAGATAGAAATGTGAATATCTCTATCATTCAGCTTTAACACCCTGTTCTTCAAGCAGTTTCACAATCTTCTCTTCCGGGAAGAATCCCTGATGACGGAAAAACTCTTTTCCGTTGGCATCTAAGAATACTTGAGTTGGAATCGTCTTGATTTTATATTTAATCGATATATCCTTGTTCTGTGGTTTGCGAACATCGTAGAATGTCACTTTCACTGACTTTGGATAGTTTTCTTCAATTGACTTCAGCACCGGCACCATCTGCTTACAAGGTATGCAAGTTTTAGAACCGAACTCAAGAAAGGTAACAATAGGTTTCTCTGTTGCGATCTGAAGAGTATCCGGGACTGTGCCATTCATGGCTTCACTTTCAATTTCCGGCTGAGCACAGCCAATTATGATTACTAGTGATAAAATCGCTAATACGATGATGACTTTTTTCATATTCCTTCCTTAATTTTTCCTCGCCCTTGAGGGGTTCCTTTTCCATTCCCCTCCAGCGGAGGGGTGGCAGGCTCTGCCTGACGGGGTGGTTCTCTTCCCCATATCTATTAATCTCTTGCTCTTTATTAGCACAGACAGCTTTGTTGCTTCTCAATATTCTGCTTAAGTACTGAATCGACACAGTCGATAAACTTATTAACACAGCACATCTCGATATGATATACTACATCTCCCCCAATCTTCTTAGAAGAGACTATCCCTGCATTCTTCAAAACTAGAAGATGCTTTGAAACTGTTGACTTATCATACTCAAACTCACCATTTATCTGCGAGAATGGCAAATCTCCATCCTTCAACTTCTGGACAATTATCAGCCTAACCGGATGGGCAAGGGCTTTGATAATCTCCGCTCTAATTTCTGCTTGATCAAAATTCATCGTTCACCTCAACTCTTTATGTCTGTTGGTAAATTAGCCAACAGAACAATCACTGTCAAGCTGTTTCTTCTGTATTCTAAACATTTAGCAGAACGATAACATTACAATGCTTCTTTTCTTCACCATTTGCAAGGATTCACTTTGTTCAGCCATTCCAAAGGTAAAGGTATAGTTTTGAAACTTTTAGGAGCATTGGCACAGTCAATGCAGTCCATAAGTATAGCATCACTTCCCAGAACACATTCACCTACTATCCTGTGCATCACTTCCAAAATATTCTAGTTTTTACACTTCCCATGCATCAATTCACTCTTATCTTCTTTCGTGATTTTTCGTGTTGTTCGTGGTTGAAATTCTCTTATTTCTCTTCCATGCGACTACTACGCCCTGCTTAATATCACTAGAATTTCGCTAGTCCCACCCTAGAGCCTCCCTAGACCCTCCCTGGCATAGGCCAAAGTTATCCACAATTTGTGCATAACTTTTTCTAGGGATAAAATAACTATTTTAAGCAGGGCGTAGTAGTCGCACAGTAAACTCACTGTAGATGACAATGCTAAAAATAAAATATAATAAGATTATTGATTGAAATTGGGTACGATTGCAAAATAATGAGTATTTACATTAAAACTTATTGACAGATTAAATGCTAAGACTAAAATATTCATTGTTTAATTAGGAAAATTGGCATGACAGTACCATCTTGAAACTTAAATGGGATTATTTATGAAGAATATTTTTATAACTATACTATTAATTCTAACTACAGTATCTATCTTTAGCTTCCGAAGTAGAATCGGAACGCATTTTGGCCCGGGTCAGTGATTCTGTGAATATGACTTTTCAGATTTTGATACATATGAAGTTATAAGTGTTAAATCTAACGAGACACAGGCTCAGTTAACTTTTGAATGGCAATTAGAGATGACAGATGAAATCTTGATGATATCTTCATGTTTTAATGTCATATTAGTACCTCCATCAGAAACAATTATTCGTAGTTATGATTATATGTCAACTATCTCTTACTTGTAAACCAGATGTAAGCTGCGATTAAGATAACTTGAGCTAAAAGCAATAACCAGAAGACTCTTCGGAAGGCTTTCTTTGATGTCTTATGACGAAAGAGCCATTGCCCAACGATTGCTGAGGGTGTACCTCCGCTAAACATAAGAGTGTGGAGTACAGTCTCAGGAATTCGGGAATAACCTTTAATTGCTAAGAACTTATCAATCCCATATGCTCCGAATGTGAATACATTTGTAGTCATCAATAGGAGATATATTGGTTTTAAGTGTATAACAAAACTTAACCCGAACGAAACTGCAGCAATTATTAATAAAGTTGTAAATATTCGCATACTTACTCCTTTTCACCTGTGTGCTGAAAACTAATCTCAACTCTTCTGTTCATCTCTCTCCCCTCTTTGGTTTCATTATCGTCAATCGGCTGTGCTTCGCCAAAACCAAGTATCTCTGGAGTGAAAGGTGCTTTGCATTTCTCTTTAAGATATGTCAAGACTGACTCAGCCCGGCGATATGACAGATCATAATTATAATCCGTTGCACCAATACTGTCAGTGTGTCCCACTATCTTTACATCTGAGACTATAACTAGTTTCTCTAATTGCTTCATAAGCTTTTTAAGAATTGATGTATTCTCCTTACCTGTGCTTAACAAAGCAGAGTCAAATTCAAAGGTAAGTTGATAAGCCTCTGAGAAAGTCTGAATCTCAGGTGCAGGAGGAGGTGGTGGTGGAATTACATATCCCAATTCAATGTTCACAATTCGAGGATATTCGAAGTACTTGTCACTTGATTCCAGGTAGAACTTTGAAAGCTCAGAGGTGTGTTCAAGATACTTCGCCTGAATTGCAGAGACATTGTCACCCATCTCATATTTAAACCAATAGTAGCCCAATGAGTCAGATAGTGTCTTCTCAATGCCATCAGCTGATACTACAGCCTGACTAACAGGTTTACCTGTCATTGGATTCCAAATTCTACCACTGATTATTTGTGTCCAAGGATAGAACCTATTCAATAAATCTATCTTATTGTACTTTGGTACTATTGAGCACACTTCCCAGAGTGGACCGGGTGCTTTAGGAAAACGGAACATCTGAGGACTAACATTCACAAGAGTTGTTCTAACCTCAGTATACTCCTCATGGGGAGTTAACACCAGATATGAGACAAGAGTCTCTTTCTTATATATCTTCACAATCACCGGAGGCATATTCATGCCAATTTCAGCATTATTGCTATTTAATGAGAATGGATTTCTTAAGTTGATCCTACATTGTTCAATGATATTATGAGGAAGTTTGATTGAGAACTTTTGTACATCAAAGTCCATCTCAGTAGATGTCTTCTTAATTTCGATTCCCTTTAAGCCCATTCCCCCATCAATTGAGAACTCATCGACAACGATTGTATTCTTCCCATCTTCATCAATCACATTCACATAAGGATTAAGTTCTATCTCCATTGAATGTATTTCAATATCAACTCTATAATTCACTGCACTAAGCATTATAAAAGTTAGAAGTATTGCCAATAGTAGGGATGTCTTTTTCATATTATCTCCAGTAAAAGGAAAGGGCAAAGACTTGCTTTGCCCTAAAGTTTATTTTTCAAGCATTGAATAGTATGAGTCCATACGCTTCCGCACTTTCTCTAAGTAATGACGAGTTTCCTCCCAAGGAACATCCTTGGTTAACTTCTTATAGAGTTTTTCACTATCCATTTCATTGAGGTCTTTCATCATCTTATCCCAACGCTTCTGTCCAATCTTGTTCATTCTACCGGTCATGGCTTTATAGACAGTTCCCCATCCACCATTAAAGCTACAAGTTACAGCATAATAAAGATTTCTTTTGTTCTTAACTTTTGGCCATTTCTTTTCAGCAATCCAACCTAAATAACCGATACCCATTTCTGCATTGAAGTCTGGGTCAAACAGCTGTTTTGATGATGGCGGTTTCTTCTTCTTATGAAGGTGTTTGTTCATAGTTGTGCCAGCATATTTAGGAACAATCTGCATAAGACCGTAGGCATTACCAGTACGGTTATAGGCTTTAGGATTGAAGGAAGATTCTGTTTCAATGATAGCAAGAGCCAATGGCACATCTACACCAAACTTCTCACAGTTTTTGAAGACGGTTGGAAGATAATGACGGGCACGAGTTTGCACCTGATTAGGTAAAAGTGTTAAATCAATCTTATAGACAGTACGCATTTTACCATCTTTACCCTTTACATCTTCAGTCTTAGCATCTTCTACTATCTTTTCGGCAATCTTGTCGAGATTCTTGTCTGTGATTGCTGCTTTCTTCTCACCCGGAGCTTGAACTTGGCCTTCCAAAATTGGTTTGCCTGATTCGTCTTTCTCTTTAAGAATTGACTTCAGCTGTTCTTTAACAATAGCTTTAGCTTTCTCTTTACTCTTTTCTTCTTTAGGATCAACAACAGCCTCTACATGGATAGTTCCTTTATTGAAATCAACTTCTGATCTACCTTCGAAGTCTTTGGTATAACTTACCCAAGTCTTAGGGGTTGATTCTTTGTAAGTTTTCCACATATTTTCAATGTCTTTCTTATGTTGGATAAAGAGTGAGTCTTGTTGTGAATAGAAGTTAGCCTTCTCTTTGGCTTCCTTCTCATAGAAGTTTTGGAATCCCTGTTTGTCCTGCTTTGCAAAGTCCTCATAAGAGTTCTGAGCAAACAGACAGAAAACCATCATCAGGGAGATAGCTAGTAAAAATATCTTTTTCATATATCCTCCATAGTTAAATGCAATATAATAAATCGTACATAAAATGTGATTACGAAACATTGTTGTCAATACTTTTTATTATGGTGTAGTAATCAGAGTGCTTCTACCCTATTGCTCTGCAACAGGTAAAAACACAATTTCATAGTCCTCTTTCATATAATTAAACGCTGTATCTGCAGTTGAATTATTCACAACAAAACGGTAAGAATAGTATGGTCTTAGCTTTTGAATCGGCATGAATATAACCGTACTATTATTACCTTTTAGGTTGGTAAGCTTTATCTCTTTACCAGTCTCAATCTCATATAAATTACAACCGAGATATTGTTTGGGAATTATCTCAGAAAAGGTGATTGTAATCTCAGGATTCAGAGTCTTAACAGTCCTTCCATCCTCAGGTTCAGTAGATAAAATCGTTGGTGGGATTGTGTCCCGAATTGTCACACCCTTTACATTTATAGCAGTTGCTTCCCGGATGTTACCTTTCAAATCTTCCATACCTTCGATTGAAACTTTGTAAGTTAGAGTATCAACAGGTTCTGTTATTAGGTTTAAGTATTTCTCATTTATCACTGCAAATGTGTAAGGTATAGTAATACTATCATTCTTAGCAGTTATTTTGATAGATTCAAACTTAGAGATCTCCTCACTTAGATTAAGGCTAAGTTGAGTTCTATATTGAAAACGACCACTACGAATTTTAGGAAGTGTGGAATCTGCAAGAGCATGATACAGTCTGGCAGATCTCTCGGATTGCTGGAAAATACCTTCATAAAAAAGATCCTTACCAAAATCATAGCGAGTATTGTCATTAACATCAGCATAAGAACGAAGAAGATAATCAGCCGGGTTCAGATACTCAATCTCAAAACGATCACTCTCTAAAGTTGTATTCATCACCAAGAGTGAATCAGATGTAAGCAGACTCAAACTTACAGGTTTTCCTTTGAGGGTTTCATCTTCGTATGTGATGACTCCTCTTACCTTGTATGTGTTTAGTTTGCCATGCTTAAAAGTGAGAGTTTGAGGTTTCTCGAAGCTATTATTCCTAACATCTTTTAAGTTAGAATTGATTGTAAGATAATAGTTAGTATCTTCTTGAAGGGTAGGTTCAAAAGTAATCTTAACAGTAGACTTTTTGATCTTTACTTCTAAATTCTCAACAGCCGGATAGATATATATAGCTCTGTCAACACTGACCTTATCCAAGTCTTTACTGAAAACCAGCTCTATTTCACCAGAACCAATATCTTGTAGTTCTTCAGGATAGACAGATAGAATCTCAGGATTGACTTCATCAACAGGTCCACCTGTAAGAGTATCTTTGCTCCCACAGGCTGAGAGTAGCAGAAGTATAATTACCAAACTAAACAAGCCGAGAGTACGCATTAAACCTTAGTCCTGTTCCTGAACGCATTAGCTATTGTGATGCTGTTTGCATACTCAAGATTACTTCCAAATGGTAGTCCTGTAGATAATCTTGATAGATTTATTGAGCTGGTTTCGAGTTGTTCGGCAATAAAGCTCATTGTGGTTTCACCTTCAACTGATGGGCTCAAGGCCAAGATCATCTCTTCAACCGGGTTTTCCTCAAGAAACTTGCTTAGTAAGCCAAACTTAATCTCGTCAGGTCCTATCCCATGCATAGGTGACAGTAAGTGCCCGAGGACAAAGTATCGACCTTTAAAGGAGTGAATCTCCTCGAAAAGATGCACATCCTGAGTATTTTCAACTACACAAAGAAGTCGATTGTCCCTGTCTGTATCTGTACAAACAAGGCAAGGATCATTCTCACTCAGGATATTGCATACTGAACAGTTACAAATTGAATCAACCGCATCTGCTATGGACTCGGCAATATCATGAGATTTCGCTTTATCCTGTGTTATTATATGCATGGCAAGCCTTCCCGCTGTCTTCTTACCAATTCCGGGTAAACCTGCCAAACACTCTTGTAGTTTACGAAACTTAGGACTTAACATCAATACTTAAAATAGTCCGGGTATCTTCATTCCACCTGTAAGTTTGCCCATGCTCTCTTCACTATTCTTTCCAACCTTCTCTAAAGCTTCTTTGAAAGCAGCGAGAATAAGGTCTTCTAACATCTCAACATCGTCTGCATCCACCACTTCTGGATCTATTTTGAGTGACTTTACTTCATACTTACCATTAATTTCAACTTTAACCATTCCACCACCAGCTTGAGCTTCAATCACTTGATCAGCAAGCTCTTCCTGTGCTTTCATCATATCCTGTTGCATCTTCTGAGCTTTACGCATCAGATCCTTCATGTTTGGTCCACCTTGGTACATCTATAAACTCCTTTAGATTTTTGAAACAAATAAAAAGCTAGGGATTAAATAGTCAATTTATTTTGGAGAGACAAATTAGCATCTCTTGTTTTTTCCAAGTCCATACGATTTGCTCTTATTCTGCATATTGCCTTTGTATTTAAACCGATTAGGACTTGCATCGGCACTATCCATCAATTTCAACAACGGTAGGCCAAAACCTATAGGGCTTTATTTTCTCTTTCCCCTCTTATTGCTCCCGGTTTAACAGCCCACTGATTTTGCACTGGGCACGCACTGTAAACTGAAGCAGGGAAAGCACAAAGGGTGCAGTTTTTGGTATTTTCTTATGGATAATTTGTTAAAGAGTCTTGAAAAGGGAGTTTGTCAGAATGAAATGAAAACGGACTTCCTCTGAGCGATGTATAACAACGAAGTCTCTGCTACGCGAGAAACTCCCTCTGGATAAGTTCAACCCATGTAGGGTTCAGACTGTTGACAAACCCCCAAAGTAAAATCTATGGCACTGTATTTAACAGCTAAAAATAATTACAAAATAGTGTTATTAAATGTTGACAGAATCGCTTATAATGCATAACTACACTTATAATGCG
>JAVCCX010000240.1 GCA_030765245.1 Candidatus Zophobacter franzmannii
TGAATGGACCTACAATTATTGGACCTGAAGATGAATACATTAAGATCGTTTTCCCTGCGCAGACTATTACAGTTACAACTGATGTTGGAGACCAGGAAGTAGATCTTAATGAATATGAACTCATCTTACCTGTTGGTGGACTGGTTGATGATTTAGAGTATTTACCCCTTGTCGTACCTCAACTCAAAGTTGGAACAGTCTATGGTACTAATTTCTCACTTAGATATTTACCCGCACTGGCTCTTACAGATCTTGGTGACTTGAACTATCTTGGTTTCGGCTTTGAACACAACCCTAAGGTGTGGCTTCCGGTACCTTTACCTGTTGACTTAAGTTTGGCTTTCTTCACTCAAACACTGGAATTGGGAGAGATAGCTAAATCAACTTCAACTACATACGGTATAACTGCCAGTAAAACATTTGGACCAAAGTTATTCAATATAACTCCTTATGCAGGTATGATGCTCGAAAGTTCTAAAATGGAATTCAAATATGAATTCGACAGAGAGTTAACTGAAACTGAGACAGTAACTGAGAAGATTAAGTTTGAATTAGAGGGAGAGAACTCCGCAAGGTTTACTCTCGGTTCAGCTTTCAAAATTGGCTTTGTTAAGTTAAATGTTGATTATAGCATAAGTACATTCAACACTGTAGCTGCCGGAATCAGTTTTGTATTCTAAATTATACACTCGATTTGTACTGAAAGGTCTCGCAAGGGTCCTTTTTTTGTATTTATATTATCGATTGAAATTTGTCCCATAGTAAAGAGTATGTTTGTAAATGTGTCTATAGTCGCTCACTAAAGACCTGCTTGGCTAAAATTCCAACATTTATGGTTAACTATTGGAACAAAAGTAACAAAATATTCAAACTATATCTTGTGCTAAATCTCTACTTCTGTATACTTTGTCCTTATAATATGGAGGCTTCATGAAAAAGCTATTTTTACTATTGTTATGTTTAATTCCCATTTTATTGTTTGGTGCAGAGTATGCAGCGATGTATATCAATGAAGGCACTGCACAAACAGGTAATCCGCTATTCACTGGAGGGACATATTATAACGTTTCAGGTTTTACTACAAGTTCAACTTCTACTGAATGGAGTTTTGCCTCTAATACCTTGACCAATACAAGTGGAGGAGGTTTATATTATGTCAAGTTTTCCCTTAGCTTTACAGGTGCAGAGGCTATATGGAATGCACGGATACTTGTTGGTGGTGTAGGTTATGCAGAAACTGTTAGAAGTCTTTCCAGTACCCGGGATGTGGGAAATATTTCGGGTGGATGTTTAATTCAAATAAATAATGGGCAAACTATAAATTTACAGGTTCAAGCAGATGTAGATGTTGACGATTTCGAACCTGACTATGCACAGATTGCTGCGTATGAAATAAATGAAACATCTAATCCTAATTATGCAGAAATTTATACGACGACTGAGGCAACGATTTCAGGTATAAGCACCTCATGGGTAAATATTACGGGATTTTCTCAAGGAGAGTTAAATGGCTGGACTTTTAGTTCAAACGCTCTTACCGCCTCAGCTTCTGCAGCAGGGACTTATTTTGTTCTTTTCGGTTTATCAATGTCTTCAAATTCGGCAGATTTAGCAATAGGTATATCAAAGAACGGAGCAACTCCTACTCTTGCAGCAAGGCGTATAGTTAACAATTCCACTGATTTTGGGAATGCTCATGTCTGCGGGATTATAACAGTAGCCGAGAATGACAATATTACCTTAAAGACCAGAACTTTTAATGGCAGTAAAAATCTTACTACTCACTTTTCTGATTTAGTATTGATTCCAATTTCAGGATCTACGGATGCACCATACGGGAGTATGGATATTGACGGGAACACGAATGGAGTAACCCTCTCATCTGGCTGGCAGAAAGAGGCTAATCAAACAAATTTTTTAACTGATTCCAATAATTGGACATTTTCATCTGTTAGTAATGATTTAACTCCGACAGGACTTAGTGCCGGAAAGTATCTTCTTTCCTATAATATTGGAATAACTTATCCCAACCCGGGTGCCCTTACTGAGGCTATCGAGGTAGACGCAGGGATAAGTATAGGCGGAACGGTTGTAGAGAAAAGTCGAGTTCTACGAACATTGCAAAAAAGTGAAAATGACTTCGGCTCAGCAAGTAGTAATGCAATAATTACTATAGCCGATACCGGAGATGTCGTTGCTTTAGAGTTAAAAGAGCATTCAGGATTGACATTCCCTGTTGCGGTTACATACAGTAATATCTCTTTAATCAGAATAGAAACGAATGGTTCCGGTGAATTCCCGGTTCATCTAACCTCTTTTTCTTGGCATCAGATTTCAAGAGATGAAGTTGAACTAAAGTGGGATACTGCATCTGAGTCCGATGTTTTGGGATACAATATATATCGTGATATTACTGCCTCGGGAGTTAACCAAGTTAAGTGCAATTCTCATATAGTTTTTGCAGAGCATAGTCCGACAGGTAACAGCTATTCTTTTGTAGATGAAAGTATCTATGAATATCCTGTATATTATTATTGGATCGAGAGCACTTCTTATGATGGAGTAAGCGTGCCTTTTGGACCTTATTATGTGCCTATTGATCAAGGCTTTGGGTCGGATGATTCTCTCGATAATAGTATGATAGGCTATTATATTAAAAACTATCCAAACCCATTTAACCCTCTTACGACCGTCTCCTATTACCTGGAGAGTGATTCAAATGTTCAGATAAGTATCTATAATCTTAAAGGACAAAAGATTTACGGAAAAGGGCTAACTCCTCGACTAAAAGGCAAGTATTCATTCATTTGGAATGCTGAAGGATATGCGAGCGGTACTTATTTAATCAGGTTAGAAACAGATCTTGGAACAATTATCAGTAAAGCTACACTGCTAAAATAGGTATGTAGATTTTTATCAGAGAGGGCTCCACAAGGGGGCTCTTTCTATATAGTGAAAAGATAGATAAAGAAATAGTTTGACACCATCTTCCGCTTATCCTATCTATATGTATGTTATAAACAGGAGGAAAAATGAGAGCATTATTTGCCTTAATTCTAATAGTAGTTTCATTCATTCTGATAGCGGCAGCAAAATCAGTCCCTGAAAAGACAAAGTCAATTCGGAGAGTCGGTTTTGGTATGATGTTGGTAATGGGTTTGATGTTTTTACTTCAATCATTACAAATTATCAATTCCGGTGAAGTAGGAGTTCAACTTGTATTCGGTAAAGTTAGTACCCATATACTCAGTGAAGGTATTAACATTAAGAACCCATTCGCGGATGTTTCCACATTTACTATTCGTTTGAAAGAATACACAATGTCGAGTGCACGTGGAGAAGGCTGTATGTATGGGGATGATTGTATCTCAGCCCTTACAAGGGATAACCTTGAGATTAAAATCGATGTATCTATCTGGTATCGCTTAGATCCTACTAAAGCGGCTAATATTTACCGTACTATTGCGAAAGACGATTTAGCATTTATGAATTCTATTGTCCGTCCGGCAATCAGAACAGCTATTCGTGACATTACTGCAGAACTCACTTTTACTGATATCATTACAACAAGAGAGAAATATACACGTGACATTTTACAGTCTTTCGACGAGATTACTGAAAACAAAGGTGTTATTGGCGACAAGATTCTTGTAAGAAATGTTATGCCACCTCTTACCGTTAAAGGTGCTATCGAGAAGAAGCTGATGCAACAGCAGGAACTTGCAGCCAAAGAGTATGAACTTGATAAGATGAGAAAAGACGCCGACATTAGACGCGTTGAAGCTCAGGGTATCGCTGATGCTCAGGCTATCATCCAGGAAAAACTTACTCCACTGTATGTTCAGTACCTTGCTATCGAAGCCTACAAGACTCTCGCAGGATCTGATAATACCACCTTTGTGATATTACCTACAAATCCTAACGCAGCCGGTATGCCTTTGATTCTGAATGGTGCCAAATAGTAGATAACAGTATTTAATAAAGAAAAGCCACTGCGATTAAGCAGTGGCTTTTTTAGTATTAAGCTTTCCCATTCCCCTCCATCGGAGGGGTGCCCGAAGGGCGGGGTGGTCTCTTCAATCCCTCTTTACACTATCCAACTCGTCAGCTCTTCATACCTCTTAACAAATGTCAGTAACCCGGAATCAACAGCTTCCATAACTGTACGGATGGGGAGGTCACCTGCGACTATATCAGCGGGAGTAATGGTTGTCAAATCCACAGCCGGCACACCCTTCTTCAAACTATACATCATCTTAATCATAGCAGTGTTGGAATTCAACCGACCACCCATCCCAATTCGCATCAGATTGTACCTGTCACAGTAATTCTTCAGGTCACGGATATAACCTTCACTGACTGCATGATAGAATTGACCAATGTTTGCTGAACGGCTTTTCATTATGACATTACTGTCTGATTCTTCAGGAACAACATAATCACGGCAATATGCCTGTCCTGATTCCTTATCAATGTAATAGACAAGACCATCTTTCTTACCTGTGAGCCCCTTAACA
>JAVCCX010000169.1 GCA_030765245.1 Candidatus Zophobacter franzmannii
AGGGACTGAAGATACATGTCATAAAGAAACAATTCAACCCATTAGGGTTGTTTTTCTGGGGGGAATACTACCATGGGATTACGCCACATGGCTATTCACATTCTGCTCATCTAGGGCAGGTGATAGCAAAGAACATTCCAAAATAACGCATAGTCCCGAACTCGTTTTGCTTGGAAGCAATGAAAAAAGATCTTAAAGTCTAATCTTTAGAATAATACTCTTGTGGTGAACCTCTGAGAAAGCAAAAAGAGTGTATTCTCCCGGTGTGATATACTCTGAATTATCCAGCTGACCATCCCATATCTCTTTTGTCTCACCTTTTGGATACCAACGATACTTACTATAAATTGGGTAATCACGACTTGCACTGATGCGCCACTCAATATGGCAACTGACATCTGTATTGACAATGATTCTGTATTTATCCCCATACTTCTGGAAGTTCATTGTAAATTCCTGACCTTGAATCACCTTAACCGGTACCTTAACTTCTACAACAGGCTTCACCTCTTCGATAGGTTCAGGTATAGGTTCCGGGATTGGCTCAGGTTCATGACCCATCTCTAAATCCTCAAGAATAGCATCTAAGTCAGCCTCGATAGATGTATCCTCTTCCTCTATCTCAATAGCTATTAAGGCTAGGTCAACAGGTTCTTTGTCGGTAATCGGCAATTTAGAGCTTGTTGAATTCAAGCGTGGCATTGCCACTATCTCTGCAGGAGTTTCATTGAAGCATGAGACCAACAACTCAGGGAAGTACTCTCTAACCAAGTCACCATAAGAGAAGAGACAGAAACCTGCATATTCAGCCTTTTGGACTTCACTGATGTTTTGGACAATTTTATGAACTGGGAATTTACGCTTTTTAGTATTGTTAAATGCTCTTAGCCCTACGACTATCCTATCCTTGTATTGTTGGTTAAATTCATTGTAAACAAAGGAGTTAACATTCTCAGTATGTATCGAATATGCCATTGGATAAACATAGTCAACAATGTTCGATTCAAGCCAGCTATGCCAATCTTGTGAATACTGGTTCAATGCCTTATTATACTCTGATACAACAGCTGTGGAAAGTTCAATTGTAGGAGATATAGTCATTAGATCATCACCAATACCAATGATGAGATTTGTAATATTCTCTCTTTTCCAATCAGCCCAACTGATTGAATCACCCTGTGCAACCCTATCTTCCCAAAGAGATACTGCGACTTTATTGTAACCATACTTAGTACTGGGATAGCGGATATAATCAAGATGAAATCCCATAATTTGGGGATAGTTAACAGCAATATCCATTATTACAGTTCGAAGATATTCCTGGACTTCAGGATTACCGGGATCTAGGAATCTACCTTCACTAGGTATATTGCTATCATTACCACCTTTCTTATTGGTGAACCAATCCGGATGTTTATAGTAGATATGGTTTTTAGATAATCTAGAGAGATTATTTGGAGTAGCTACCATCATTGGGAGCCATGCATGAACACCAACATCTGTAAACTCTGTCTTTGCTAAGAGGTAGGACAGAGCATCGAAGTCTTTGTCTTTAATCAAATAGCTCTTAGGGTCTGGATTCGGATATGTATCATCCTGTTTATTGGGTGTATATAAAGCATCTGCTCTATATCTGACTTCGGCAATAATAGTGTTTTGATTGTTCTCAATCATATCTGCAACGAGTTCATCAATCCTAGCAGGAGTATCCAATTGCCAGGAAGTCGCCCATACAGCTCTAATCTCCGCATTCATAGGTATGATTAACAGAGTTAGAGCAAGAATAATCAATATCAGTTTCAAATCTATTGTGCTCCGTTTTTGCTCTTGCTTTCAACAGTTAAGGATAGTTCTCCATCACTGAGGGTAACTGCAACCTTATCTCCCTGGTCAACTGCGTCAATTGATTTTATTATCTCTCTCTCTTTATGAAGCATAGAAAATCCTCGGTCAAAAGCTCTTTGTGGAGATAAGCCTTGAAGTCTTCCTTCCAAAGATGAGAGTCTATTCTGTTCTCTTAACACAGTCTCTTTTTTCACTGTGGGGAATTTAACTGTAAGAGTAGATAACTCATATCTATAGGAGTCTATTTTCTCGCCCCCAATTTTGTTAACTAAGAGTTAAAATGCTTTGCGATACTCTCGATATCCTCTTTCTTACGAGTAAATCTCTGTCCCAAATGGGTAAATCTAAGAACTGCTTCATCTAATCTTTGTTGGAAACTCTGGAGTTGTGATTCAGGGCTTTTTGCCTGTACTCTCTTACTCAGCTCAGAAAGGGTAACTTTGCTGTTCATAACCTTATGATTAACAATCATGGTTAACTTGCTTTGCATCTCTTGCAGATTCATCTTCAACTCTTTACTATCAGGCACTGCAAGTTCTGCCGCTGCTGAGGGAGTCGGAGCTCGAAGATCACCGACAAAATCAGCAATTGTAAAGTCTATCTCATGCCCAATTCCTGTAATAATAGGGATCTTTGATTTATATATCTCACGAGCTAACTGCTCATCATTAAAACTAAACAGATCCTCTTGTGAACCTCCTCCCCTACCGAGAATGATTACATCCACAGGGAATTTCTCATTGAAGTATTGTACACCCGCAATCAGCGACTCAGGAGCTCTCTCACCCTGGGTCAGAGCAGGAAAAAGGTTTATATTCACCGGATATCTACGCTTAATGACATTACAAATATCCTGGAATGCTGCCGCAGTTGGAGATGTAATCACACCTATATTTTCAGGATAACTTGGAACTTTCAACTTATGCTCTGGAGCAAACATACCCTCATCTAAAAGCTTCTTCTTGAGCTTCTCAAATTCTACTTGAAGCAATCCCTTACCGGCTGAGTACATCTTAGTTACATTGAGTTGATATTGACCTGAAGGCTCAAATACAGTAACTTTGCCTGCTAATATTACCTTATCACCATCCTCAGGTTTGAAATCAAGATAGGAGTTATAACTACGGAAGAAAACGCATCTGAGTGTGCTATTCAGGTCTTTTACGCTAAAGTAGATATGCCCTGATCTATGCCGTGTGAAATTGGCAATTTCACCCTCAACAAATAGGGTCGAAAGACTGCCCTCAACTATATGCTTTATATGGCTATTTATCTCACTAACTGAAAAGATTTCTTCTTTCTTGATATTTAACATGCTATTTCTTTCCTCAATAATAAGATAATCATTGTTTCGATAGTTTTAAGTCAAGAGTTGTTTTTGATGCATATAACTGCTGTTTCACTGCTCTATCATAATAAGCATTAGAATATTGTCATACGGAAGTGAAATTCTTATCTATCACTTATCTTTCGGGAGAGGTTTTGCACAGGGTTAGCACAAGAGACTCCTTAGATTCGCACATTAATTGTGATAGAGCAGTGATAGAAGAATGTTGCTCCTAAATATCAATACTGTTCTCTTTTATGTGTTTTATAATCTCATCTGCATAGCAAAATGCTAAGCATGTACAAGTATCAGCTGCCCCATAATAGAGAGCAATTCTTCCCGTATTCCCGTCTGTGATTGCTGCACATGGGAAAACTACATTGGGTACATCACCTACACATTCATAGATAGTTTGAGGAGACATTAGGTACTCTTTTGTCGCACCAAGCACCTTCCACGGTTCATCTCTATCAAGTAGCATTGCACCATAATGATAGACATATCCATTACAAGATAACAGAACACCATGATAAAAGACTAACCAGCCCTCATCTGTTTCTATTGGCACAGGTCCTGCTCCGATCTTAAGGCTTTGCCATGGAGAAGCTCCGGCAGAGAGAACATGACGATGTTTACCCCAATATGTAAGGTCAGGGCTTTCGCTATAAAACATATTCCCAAAAAATGTATGCCCGGCATCACTAGGACGACTTAGCATCGCATAGTTCCCATTTATCTTACGGGGAAAGAGCACTCCGTTGCGATTGTAAGGGAGCAGAGCATTCTCTAATTGGATAAACTCTTTGAAGTCATAAGTATATGCCAATCCAATTGTCGGACCATGATATCCATTGCACCAGGCAACATAGTATTTGTCTTCTATCTTAATAACCCGAGGATCATAGGCAAAGTCAAAATGGTCTAAAACACCTGGCGGAACCGTGAATTTGATTGGCTCAGGATTAATATCCCACTTGTATCCATCGGAGCTGAAACCGGCATGGATTCGCATCTCTCTGGCTTTATTATCACAGCGGAAGACGCCTGCGAAACCATCATTAAAGGGCACAACGGCACTATTAAAGATACTGTTTGAGGTAGGTAAGTGGTCACGCTTGATTATCGGGTTAGCAGCACTCCGCCATATTAGTTCAGAACCTTGGCGATCTTCCCAAGGCATATTCATTACAGGGTCAGTATATACTTTCATAAGCTAAATAAATTGTTCCTTTAATATCTTCCAATACTCCGGTCGCATATCATTCCAATTAAAAATAGAAATGCCTGCACCATGTTTGGATTTGACTATCTCGATGGTTCCGGTAAAATCTTTTGGGGTAATATCATGGAGAAAAATTCCTGCAAAGATTGATATCTTACAC
>JAVCCX010000039.1 GCA_030765245.1 Candidatus Zophobacter franzmannii
ATAAAGAGTAAGGGTGATACAATCCTTGGTAGTGACGATAAATCAGGGATTGCACAATTGCTGTATGCCCTTTATAACTTGCAGGAAAGTGGGATTGATTTACCTCCTGTAGAGATATTATTTACTGTGTGTGAGGAGATTGGACTGTTGGGCGCAAAGTACTTTGATAGTACCGTTCTGAAGTCTAAGTTTGGCTTTGCCCTTGATTCAAAGAAAATAGGAGATATCGTTATCGGTGCTCCTGCCCAGAATACGCTTCAGTTTGTCTTTAAAGGCAAAAAAGCTCATGCCGGATTTGAGCCTGAGCAAGGTGTGAATGCAATCAAAGTCTGCTCTCGTGCTATTGAGAACATGAAGATTGGTAGGATTGATGAGGAGACAACGGCAAATATAGGTGTAATTCATGGTGGCTCTGCGAATAATATCATCCCTGATCATGTAATTGTTACAGGTGAGGTAAGAAGTCACTCTGAAGAGAAACTTGAAGATTACACTAAACAGTTATTGGATAATGCCTTAAGTGCAGTTACTGACACCACTGACTCAGAACTATTTTACGATGTTACGAGAGAGTATGACTCCTTCTATTTAGATAAAGACTTGCCTTTTCTTAAGCTTGCGGTAAAAGCCTATGATAATATTGGGATGGAGTCTGAATTGCTAAAAGCCGGAGGTGGTAGTGATGCCAATGTATTAAACCAAGCCGGGATTATGATGGCAGTTATTGGAACGGGAATGGATAAAGTGCATACTCCCGAAGAGCAGATTACAGTAAGAGATTTAGAGTTAGGTTCTGTCTGGATAGAAGAATTGATCAGCATCTATGGGAATAGCAAGGAGATTGTTTTATGATTAAAATTGCCTTAATTGGGTATGGGAAAATGGGAAAGACATTGGAATCGCTTGCTCCAAACTTCGATATGAAGGTTGTAGCTAAGATAGACCCTTTTGCCGAAGGATGTGCTTCTGAGATTACTAAGGACACTATTAATGATTGCGATGTATGTATCGAATATACTTCTCCAAAAACTGTGATGGATAATTGCCGGACCATTGCCGGACTGGGAAAACCTATTGTGATAGGGACAACCGGACTTGAAGCCCATCTTGACGAGCTAAAAGAGTTAGCAGTAAACAACAATATCCCAATCATCTATAGCTCAAATTACAGTGTCGGAATGAATATCTTCTTCCATATCACGAAGTGGGTAGCAAAGCTATTCTCTAATCTACCGAACTATGATGTATCGGGACTTGAGATTCATCATAACCAGAAGCTGGATAGTCCATCAGGCACTGCAAAACAACTTACTAAAATCCTGCTTGATAATCTTGAGAATAAGAAATCTGAGCAATTTGACAGAGTAGATAGGAAGATTGCTGAAGAGGAGCTCCATTTCGCGAGTATCCGTTCCGGGTCGAATATGGGAGAGCATAAGATATTCTTCGATAGTGATGCAGATGTAATTACCCTTTCTCACAATATTCGCAGTCGTAAGGGGCTTGCAGAGGGCACTCTGTTAGCAACTAAGTGGATTGTGGATAAGAAGGGGCTATTTGATTTTCAAGCAGAATTCGGGGAGATTATTGGAGCGTTGAAATGAAAATACCATTCTTTAAAATGGAAGCCCAAGGCAATGACTATGTCTATGTTGACCTTGACCAGGTTGCAATTAAGGAACAAGATCTGAGTAACTTGGCAGTCGCAGTCTCAAAAAGAAACTTCGGTGTTGGTGGTGATGGACTTGTTACCATAGATGCATCGAACCTTGATTTGATAGATATGCGTATTTTCAATGCTGATGGAAGTGAAGCTGAAATGTGTGGCTCTGCACTTCGTTGCATCGTTTGGTATATCGCAACTAAGCATAGATTGAAAGAGGTAACCGTACAGACGAAAGGTGGAATCAAGAAAGGTGAACTCCTCTCTGATGGTTCTGTTGAAGTAAACATGGGACCTGCAAAGACAATCAGTGAATTGACTGAGCTAAACGGCTATCAAGGGTATTATGTTGATATGGGTAATCCACACTTTGTTACCTATACCGAGATCTCACACATGGATTTCATACATAAAGCACCTAAAATGGAAAATATGGTAGATAGTTATTGCGAGCGTAGAAATATAGAATTTGTGAGAACCAACTCAGCAAACTCAGTTGATGTTAAGGTTTGGGAGCGTGGTAGCGGAGCAACACTTGCTTGTGGTACCGGAGCAACAGCTGTCGTTGCTGTTGGGATAATGCTTAAAAGACTATCAAATGAAGTTCAAGTTACCCTACCCGGTGGAACTGTTATTGTTCAATATAAAGAAAGTATTGACAATTATATTCTCAAGGGTAAAGTAAACTGTGTTTTAGAAGGTATATATTATTACAAAAAGGTCAACTAAGGTTTTATGCAAAAAATCGGAACAGTTCTTAAGCAAATACGGGAAGAGAAGAATCTAACATTAGAAGATATTAATGATAAAACTAGGATTAGAATAGACTATCTCCAAGACATTGAGTCCAATGCCTTTAGGATCCTCAATAATTTCGGAGTAGCTAGAGCTATTGTCCATA
>JAVCCX010000020.1 GCA_030765245.1 Candidatus Zophobacter franzmannii
CAAGGCTTTCACATGCGTAAGAGCCTACGCCACCAAGTCCGAAGACAGCAACTGTGGTTTCTCCAAATTTCTTAACATTTTCTTTTCCGAATAGCATCTCTGTTCGTTTGAATATCATCTTTCACTCCTAAGCCCTACATATTAGATTATGTAGATTATGTCAAACCGTTCTATGATTAAAGATATAAAAAAAGCACACAGTAAATGCGTGCTTAACATTGAATAGGATTAGTCTATTTTCTCATTCTTGTCTTATAGTGTCTTGAATCTCCCCTTTCACCATAAGATATGCTCTCCCCTATGGAGATAATACTATCCTCAAGTTTCTTACGGAATGATTCACAATTTTCATCTACTCCCGGTTTATTATCATAGAGGAAGTAGTTCTTTCTATAGTTTGTATCATCAATTACGATAGGCATAATGATATTCGCACCAACTTGTAGACCTCTGAGTCTTCCATCACCACCTAAAGCTTGCAAAGCAGTCGTTGCAGCGATGTTTACATCTTTCAACACCAAGCGAGTCAACGCAATCATTCTATGCCCTAAATCAAGCTGTTTTGCTTCATCAAAGGTATAATCAGCAGTCGCAAGGGGTGTGTCGTGATGAGGAATGTAAGGTCCCATGCCAATCATATCGATATCCATCTCTTTCATAAAGAGGATATCATCAGCAAGATCATTCGCTGTTTGATACGGCAAGCCTATCATGACACCTGTACCGACTTGATAACCGGTTTCTCGCAAGAGCTTTAGGTTCTCAACTCTGTTTTCGAAAGAGTGATCAGCAGGATGTAACTTCTTGTATAAATCAGGGTCTGATGTTTCAATACGCAGAAGATATCGAGTTGCACCGGCTTTTCTCCAGCGTGCAAATGTTTCTCTCGTCTGCTCACCGAGTGAAAGAGTGATGCCTAACTTGAAGTCACTAAGGGCGTGAATATCAGTTATAATCTCTTCAACGAAATCAACCCATTCCGGATCATCTCGTTCACCTGCCTGAATTGCAATCGAACCATAGTTATGATCAAGAGAGAATTTAGCAGCCTTAATAACATCTTCTTTGGTCATTGTGTATCTATTTACATTCGGATTACTCTTTCTAATCCCACAGTAATAGCAATCCTTAGTGCAAACATTACTAATTTCTGCAATACCTCTAAGGTGGACAATATTACCAATATGCTTCAACTTCATCCTGTAAGATGCTTCATAGAGTGCTTTTACCTCTTCCTCATTCTTAGTAGTTAAAAGGTAAGCAATTTCATTCTTGTTTAAATTCTCAAAGTTAAAGGTACGCATAATACTCCTTTGTATGCTATGTATAATAACTCTCCTGAGTTGTTGAGAATCTCGTTTACTCCGCAACTGAGGACAGTTACGATACGAATTTAGAAATACATATCATGTTCGCCAGCATACAGGCGTTCAAGTTTTAGCTTTAACTGTTCTTTGATTTTACCTTCAGGAACTTTTGGTAACTCATCTTCAATAAGTTTTATTCCTGCTTTCTTGGTTTCTGGTGAGGCATAATCATTGAGGTATTCAGTGAATGTCAAGATTGCGTTTGGTTGGCAATAGCTCTTGATTTCACCGCTCTTTGAATAGCCCATAAAGTCTTCGCCGGTTCTACCTAGACGATAGCAGGCAGTACACCATGATGGGATAAAGTTATGTTCTGCAAGTTCACGAACAACTTCATCGAGTGAACGATTATCACCTAGCACAAACTGACTCTTCTTAGTTGTCTCTTCATCAGTAGCTGCATAAGCACCAATACCGATACTTGAACCACCATCTATCTGAGAAACACCGTAGTTAATAACTTCATTACGTACTTCAATAGGCTCTCGAGCTGTAAGAATCATACCCGTGTATGGAACAGCAAGACGAAGGATAGCTACCAACTTCTTGAAATCGTCATCACTGACAGCATACTCAGGATCATTAGTAAAATCACTACCTAAGGCTGGTTCAATACGAGGGAACGAGATAGTATGAGGTCCAACCCCGTACTTCTCTTCTAAATGGAAACTATGAGCAAGAAGTGCCATTACTTCGAAACGCCAGTCATAGAGACCTAATAACGCACCAATTCCTAAGTCATCGATATCAGCTTCCATTGCTCTATCTAAACCATAAAGCCTCCATAGATAGTTGCTTTTGGGTCCTGATGGATGCATTTTCTGATAAGTTTCTTGATGATATGTTTCCTGGAAGATCTGATAAGTACCAATTCCGGAAGACTTAACAGTCTTGAACCCTTCAACATCAAGAGGTGCAGCATTAATATTAACACGACGAATATCACCATTTTTGGTCTTTGTAGCGTACACAGTCTCAACTGTTTGCTTGATGTATTCAGGTGAATACATAGGATGCTCACCATAAACCATGATAAGACGCTTATGTCCCTGGTTTTCTAAAGCTAAGGTTTCATTAACAAGCTCAGTACTACTTAAGGTAGCTCTGTGGCATTCCTTATTGGAAATTCTGAAACCACAGTAAACACAATTGTTGATACATTCATTGCCGACATAAAGTGGTGCAAAAAGTACAATCCTGCGTCCATAGATATCTTCTTTAATCTGCTTAGCAATCTTAAAAATGTTCTCGAGCATCTCAGGTTCATGACTCTGAATCAGTATAGATACTTCTTCCAGGTCCAAGCCTCTTTTGAGCTTAGCTTTTTCTAAAATTTCCATCACACGGTCGTGAGTTGGTTTCTCGTTCTTGTTAAGTAAACTCCAGATTTCTTCTTCCGGGATGAATGATTTTAAGCCTTCAACATCGATTTTCATCATTACCTCTTTATATGTTATTTGTTATATCTTAAGTGTTGTAGATTTTACGGAGACAGCGTCTAATTGACCTAATTTACCAGAGAAGGCACCCAGTTCATCATTAGTTAGTTCGACGATGAGAAAGAGTATAGAAGCGTTTTTCTCAGGCATGGGGAATCCGGTTCTAAGTTTGATGTGAATTGCAATTTCATGTACGAGCTCATTAACTATGTTATAAGCAGCTTCACGGTCAGTAACCGTAATCGTAATAGTTCTCAAAATTCTTTCCATAATAAAAAACTCCATTTCCGCGTAAGGAGATGGAGTTATATCTATGTACTCTCTTTCGAGAGATTAGGAAACAGTTTCGATTCTCCACCCCTTGACTGCAGTTTTCACCTTAATCTCAGGATAATATCTAAGTCGTACATTTAGGTAATCTTTATTCCTGTCAATAAATATCTTTGATAATGTATATCACCCCTATTGTCTGCCCTGTAAGGTAGGCTTGTTCACCGGTTCGTAGTTGAGATTGGATGATGGACTTGCACCGTAAGGAGCTATTTGCGACGATGGGGTATTAACACAGCCCGAATGGGCTGAATATGAATAGCCATAGGCGCGAGCCTATGGTATGTATTGCCTATTATCACAGCCCTTTATGGGCTGAATATGTCGCACTATTTCTTCACCATTTTATGAGCCCCTACAAACAGGGAAATGCAAAATACAATACAAGAACTACCCCACCGTTTTCAACGGCACCCCTTCGAGGAAGGGGAATTTAATAGATGCAAACTTGTTTACATTCTTTTCAATACCAGCC
>JAVCCX010000394.1 GCA_030765245.1 Candidatus Zophobacter franzmannii
AACTACTACGGTACCTTCAACATCTTGAATAGCTTCAACACCGAAGCCATCATTGAATCGTTGCATTATCTCCTTGAGTGGGTTTTCACCCATTCCATAGACAAGGATATCTGCTTTTGCATCGAATATTAGAGAGTTCCTAATCTTATCAGACCAATAGTCGTAATGAGGTAGTCGTCTGAGTGATGCTTCTATGCCGCCTAAGACAATGGGGGTGTCCTTATAGATAGCTTTAATCTGAGTGGTATAAGCTAAGGTTGCTCTGTCCGGTCTCTTCCCGGTAACTCCGTTTGGAGAATAGGCATCCTCAGAGCGTTTCTTCTTCTGAGCAGTATAGTGATTAATCATGGAATCCATATTGCCGGATGTTATGCCAAAGCAAAGGCGTGGTTTACCCAGAGCCATGAAATCATCTTTTGAGGTCCAATCAGGTTGGGCAATAATCCCGACCTTGTAACCTAAGTGGAGTAGATATCTGCCTAAGAGGGCAGGAGCAAAACTTGGATGATCGATATAGGCATCGCCACTAATAATAATGACATCGCACACATCCCATCCGAGTTTATTCATCTCGGATTTGCTAATCGGAAGAAAAGGTATCTGTTTCATTTTATAAAAAAAAGGTAAAAGCAGCTTGCCTTTACCTTAAAGTGTGATAAATTAAAGCTTAGAAGCTACTATTAGGTACTTCTGTTCGCATAACATTTACTGCTTGAGTGCCTTTATCTGTAGGCATTAAATCAAATTCAACCTTCTCTTCTTGCTCAAGAACTTTTAAGTCCATTGGCTTCAAAGTCACAATTGATTTCCAGTGTACGAAATATTCTTGATTATCCTCTGATAGGATGAAACCATAACCTTTATTCTTGTTAAACCATTTAACTGTGCCAGTCATTATAAACCTCATTTTGTCTTTATATCCCCTTATAAATGGGAAAGGGATTTCGTCAATAGTTTAATTGTTGCAATGATTTGCCTGTTTTAATCTAACAGCTTTTAGATTTTCAAAAGGGGGCTGAATATTCTTCAATCTTATCTGCTTTAGGTCTCTATCGAAGAACTATCAGTATGATGATATTCAGGTTTAGAAGAGGAATGTCAAGAGTGAGGAAACCTGAGAATTAAATAAAACGGATAGCCAAAAGTGACTATCCGTCTTGTAGATTCTTTAACAGTTTATATCTTGGAAGGTTGAATTACATATATCTATCAGTATAGACTTTTATAAATCGCTCTTTCAGTTCACGAGCTTTGAATGGTTTTGAGATGAAGTCATCCATACCCACATCAAGGCATTCCTGACGGTTTAGTTCAGCTGAATTTGCGGTTAAGGCAACAAGATATGGACGCACATCAGCTTCTAACCTTGCGATAATCTCTTTTGAAGCTGTAATACCATCCATAATAGGCATCTGCAAGTCCATCAGGATAATGTCATAGTGATTCTTCAGCGTATATTCAAGCGCCTTTTTACCGTTGTCAACGATGTCTATAGAGTATCCTAACTTCGCTAAAAGATGATAAGCAAGCTTCTGATTAACAATATTATCTTCAGCCAGGAGCATTTTAAGTGGGAATTCTTCAGCAAAACCCTTGTAAAGTTCTGTACTAATAAGAGTCTTCTCCTCTCTTTTTGTACTTGTGTCCTCAATAAGAGCAGGTGCAAGCTTATAAAGAGTAACAGGTTTTCTAATCACAGCCTGGAAATCAGAAAGAGAAGCTTCCTGAGCAGTGGCAGTCTTCATCAGAATCAACTTCATATTGTCCGGGGATGAGAATTTACGAATTTCTTTCGCTAAATCAACACCTGTATGTCCTGGTATCTTATAGTTAATCAAGCCATATTCAAATCGATGGTCTGCCTTGAGAGCATCTAAGCAATCATCCCAACTTGAGACTGTCGTTACATCAAGTGAGAAGTTCTCGAGGTATTTCTTAAATAACTTTTGTGCTCTCCAATTAGGCTCAACAAGTAGTACTTTTTGATCGAGAACTTTCAGGGATGTGTCAAAGACTAAAGAAGATCTTTCCCATGAAGATACAGTAAGGTTGAAAATGAATGATGTTCCAGAGCCAACTTTACTCTGAACATGAATCTCACCACCCAGCATCCTAATGAGCTTACGACAGATTGCAAGACCGAGTCCTGTTCCACCATATCTTCTAGTTATTGTTGAGTCTGCCTGAGTGAATGTTTCGGAGATATTCTCAAGCTTCTCTTCCGGGATACCAATTCCTGTATCAGCTACTTCAAAACGGAGAGTAAGTGAGGTGCTATTTTCCTCAACTACATTTACTTTAACGGTGACTTCTCCTCTCTCAGTGAACTTGATAGCATTTGCAATAAGATTGAGTAACACCTGTCTAATTCTGAATTCATCAGCATTAATGATCACCGGAACAGATGAATCCATCTCAAGAATTACTTCAATATGTCGGTTTTCTGCATCAGAGGAGATAACATCGAGACATGATGTAATGCACTTGTCTAGGTTGAACATCTTATCGACTATATCTAGATTTCCTGACTCCATCTTAGATAGATCAAGAATATCATTTATGATTACTAACAGGGTGTCGCCGCTACTTTGAACAATTTCTAAGTAGTCCTGTTGCTCCTGTGTAAGAGCCGTATTGGACATCACTTCGGTCATTCCGATAATACCGTTCAATGGGGTTCTAATTTCATGACTAACTGTAGCGAGGAAGCTTGACTTAGCCCTTGTAGCTGCCAAAGCTTCTTCACGAGCATTGATTATCTCTTGCTCAACTTTCTTCTTGAGAGATATATCTTCATATATGCTATATATTGCTACCACATAGTCGTTTACAATGACTGGTGTAGTATAGACCCTGACATCTATCAGTTTGCCATTTACATGCTTTCTGCGAGCTTCAAAACTAATATTATCAATGGTAACTGCATCACGAGTAAATTTAGTTGCTTCATCGAGCATACCTTCAGGTACGATCAAATCATCTATGTTCTTACCGACAATCTCCATAGAATCATAACCGAAAAGACTCTCAAAAGATGGATTTACTCTAACTATACTACCATCGGGATTAATGAGAACAACCGAGTTAATGTTAAGACTGAAGAGTTGCTCGGTATATGCTCGTTCGTTTTCTAGTTCGTATTCAATACGATTACGCTCTTGAATCATTCTATTCGCCGCATCAGCTACTTTTTGCCATTCCCAATATCTTATTTGACCCATCTCAAGTGGGGTAATCCCGGGAAGGTAAGAATCAAAGGCATTACATATGTAATCCACATAGTGTTCTAATCGCTTGCGGAGATTCATAGTCCAGAACAGAACTATGCCCAGAAGTAAGGTTAAAAGTAATATGATGATAATAACTTCAACAACTGCCTGTTTCTTGTATAGTTGCTTTAAATGGTCAGGTCCAATTACTTTGAAATCCTCTTCAATAATTGTGGCAGAAATACCCTCGGGGTCAGAGACATGTTGATAAAAACAGACATAGTTTTTAGCTCTCTTACCATGTGGATAGGTGAGGTTCAAATAGCCCTCATCTGATTTTGCAACATCCGGATTTTCTGAAAGGGTAGTTTTTAGGAAATCTATCAAACCGAGATTCTTTTCAGCACTATCCTTTAGACCAAACAACAGAGATTGTTTGGATTCAGGATCAAAGAACATAGAGACTGTATTTACATTCTCATACAAACCCTGAATGAGTTCGTAAGAGCTTTCAGTGCGTTTTTCTACTGCTAATTTCCACCGTTCAGAGATTTTGTATTCATATATGATTCCCCATTGGTAAGGTTCAAATCTACGCATACAAACAATGTTTTTTAAATCACCTTGTTTCTGGAAATAGCTGGCAAATACATCCCTGGAGAGATCAAAAGGCTCTTTAAGTGAATCATATACACCTCTGGGGCCTATCTCTGTATGAGTAGAATCAGAGCTTTCATACACTGCATTACGATAATTATTAATCCACTCTGACCAGAATCGGTTCATGTAGATGTTGTCTTTTGTATGGGATGTAACAGCGGTATTGGAAAGTTGTTTAAACTCGTTCAGCATATGGGTAGTTGCTGATTTACTGAGATATGTACTAAGGTTTTTCCCTGTCAAACCGTCAAGTCCGCGAGAGAGATAGACATTACCTGTAGCATCAACAACGGTGATGGAAGCAAGTAGATTCAAATCTCTCATATTCTCTAGTGTGAAGAGGATCTTTTTCTTAAGTTCCTCTTCAGGAACATCAGCATTATAATCTCCATAGATTGAAACTGCAGCACTGTGTAGATTGTCCCCGGTGAGAACAATCTCTCTTTCTATGTCTTCATTAAGATTATCAACAAACGCTTTGAAGAATCTAGTATTGTATTGTGCATAGTCCCGAACTTCACTTTTATATAAACGATCTATACTGTACTGGGTTGAGCTTAACCCCGACTTTAGGAAGGAATAATGCCATACCATCCTGAAAGCAAAGATGACTACAACACTCAAAATCGTACTGATTACAAGAATTCGCTGAAAACTACTAACTAGCTTCTTCTCTTTTTTTACCATTGTTTTGTCCCCATACTCAATGATAGTAACTTATTGATAAATTGTCAATAACAAATTATTATTCAATTAAGCATAATGGGAGGTAACTAGTTGAAAGTACTATGCTACAGTTGCTTAATCATAAAGCCCTGTCAATTCAACATTGAATAAGCAATCGAAACATAGCAATTGGTAATGTTCCCTTCAATAGTCCCTCGAGCCACTGCTTTAAATTTAAGTTGTTTAGCAATATCAGTTTTGTAACCTAATTCCCAGCGTGTTTCATCAGATGTCAGTAATTCAGTGTATTCATTTGAACTATCTATGCTGTTGGTAAGATAAACTTGCTCGTTTGTTGAAATTGTTAAAAGGCTCATGTAAACAGAGGAAGTAGCCATCTCGTAGCTGACCTTAGTTTTGAGCAATGTAGTTCTCTCTTCCATCTTGTCTAAGATAGCAAGGTCTAACCCGAATTGGAGATTCTTAGTGATTAATGACTTGTACTTTGCAGAATACCTAAACTTCGATTCGTTAGTTTGTAGGTCATAAACATGCTTAGCTTTTATATGAATAGATTGTCTTTCAAAAGGAAGATATATGTTTACATTTTCCTCAATCTCATCACTGTCGGAAGCTGATCTATATTTCAGAGAAAACTCAGGATGAAGGAACACTGACTTCAGTTTTACTCTACTTTGATACTCTTGGTAGTTTGGAAAATTCCTGAAGTTGTTATAGTACTTTGCAAATGGTCTTTCATTAGCATTCCGAATTAGATCAATGGAACTGATGTAGAGGATGTCTTCACTATTTGACCTTAGTGTTGCCGAGATAGATGGTTCATCACACAAGGTAACTTCTGCTTTGAATCTGTGTCTGCCCAAGGTTTTATTTAACGCTAAGCTCCAATTGCTCTTCTGAACTAAATAACCCCCATTGTTCTCTTTTGTTACTTCATTTGCCATTAGAATCGATAAGTATTTCCAACTAATAACTGAGCCATAAGAATTTACCGCTGGATCTCTCACCTTCGTTGATAAGTAATCATCGATTACTGTTGGAAACTTCTCCTGAGTTAAGTAAAATGGGTTGATTGTAAAGTCTTTGAACTTTGCGATCACGCTAGCCCCCTGGGGATGATAGTTAGTAACAGAGTTCACCGGATAGAATCCGTTACTTTTGTTGTTCCCAGCCTGGTAAATCAGCCCTTTTCCAAAGTGAAAGTAGTAATTCCCAACAATGTAATCAACAGTTTTGTTACCATCTGAGAAGCAGGTCATTGATTTAAAAAGTTCAAGGTCTTAAGACGAATAATCCTTATTACTAATCAGTTGGAGTGTATTAGAACCAAATAAAACTCTTTGCTTCAGATTTATCCTATTATCCCCATCTTTCAATGAGTGATTATATCTATTGATTGAATTGAAATCCATTTGTGGAATGTTACCGAAAATAACATATTTCTTCCATTCATTTAGTAGAGATTTATCGGTTACTACACTCTCTAATCGAGTCCAAGCTTCAAACTCATTACTTGTCCGATAAGCAATAATACTTGATGCATCTTCTTCAGAGAATCCAAGTGTTAATAGCGTTTCAAAACTACAGTGATTGATGTATAACCCGGTTGACTGTATGGTCTCAATCTCTTCATTAACCTCATTGTAAAACTCAATCTCATTGTAGTCATCTGTTAGTATCGGTACATCTTGGGCATAAAGGCATATCGCAATAGCTATTGCTATTAGTAGAAGAACTTTCTTACAAATTGAACTGAATTCCAAGTGCATGTGTTAACTCTAACTCTGGATGGTTACTTACCGCGTATTTAAAACTTACTCGTTTGTAATTGATAAGTATCCCAAAGTTTAACCTATTAACTTCAGTCTGATACCCACTATAAAAGAACAAGGCTCTGGTTAACTTTAGTTTGGAAGAGAAGCTGTATTGAACAGGATAGTCTTCTTCAGACTCAATACCTAAACCTAGATGAACAATATCAAAAGGCAAGTATGCAAACTGGATATTGGTTTTAAAAGGTAGTTTAATATCATCTATTTTCTGTGGATATAGGTTTGATAAGGTAAGACTCGAAGTAGTTTGTTTCCAGTTCCAACTCATGCCGATATCAGTAGTAACGCCAGTAATTGTATCATAACCCTTAACTTCTTGATTGATTATTCTAAGGTTTACACCAAGTGAGAAAGAAGAAAGACAGTAGGAACTATTGAGTGTAAAGTGATTTTCATTAATCAAGTCATTGTTTAGGTTATTTAGAGCTACACCAAAACCAAACTTCTTTAACTTATAACTACTTCCCAAAGCCTTGATTACAAGTTCAGGCTCATTATAAAGATAGACCAACCCACTTTCGATTCCTTTGGATGTTTCTGAGGGGGAATTGATGAAGTCAATAGGACTATCACTAAGTAGAGAGATACCGGAGCTAAGGATGTATGACGGGGTTTGGTAGATACCTGATTGAAAGCAGTAAATTGATGTAGGAAGAATTAAGAGCATGCAAAATAGAATTCTGAGATATACCTTCATAAAACCTACAGATAGAAAACGAGTCCCGTTTAAGCGGGACTCAAAGATTAGCTAGTAAATGCATTCCTCCGAATCACTATCGAAGAAATGAGCTTTTTCCATATCGAAAGTTACTTCCATCTCAGCATTAAGAGCTGGGAATTTCTTAGGGTCAAACCTAGCAGTAAACTTATCTTCACCTACTACAAAGAAAACGGTGAATTCATTACCCATAGGTTCAACGAGATCACAAACAGCCATCATTTTCTGAGGAACTGCTGCCATGGAATCATAATCTGAATCATATAAATCTTCGGGTCTAATACCCATAATAATTGATTTGTTTTCTTTTGCTTTTAACTTCTTGGCTTGATTCTCTGTCAACTTCACCTCAAAGCCATTCGCTTTAAATATTACGCCTTGCTTTTCCGCAACAAGGCTTCCCTTGAAGATATTGATAGAAGGACTGCCAATAAAACCTGCAACAAATAGGTTTGCAGGGTGGTTGTAAATGTCGAGAGGTGAGTCAATCTGATGAATGATTCCATCTTTCATCACAACAATCTTATCAGCCATTGTCATCGCTTCAACCTGATCATGTGTAACATAAATCATCGTAGTAGATAATTGCTTATGTAGCTTGCTAATCTCTGCTCTCATTTGAACGCGTAGTTTTGCATCCAAATTAGATAAAGGCTCATCAAAAAGAAATACTTTAGGATTCCGAACAATAGCTCTACCAAGAGCAACACGCTGTCTCTGACCACCGGATAATTGCTTTGGCTTTCTGTCCAAAAGAACATCAATCCCAAGCATTTCAGCAGCAGCATGAACTTTGGCTTGTATCTCTTCCTTAGGTGTTTTGCGTAATTTCAAAGCAAATGCCATATTATTAAATACGGTCATATGAGGATAAAGTGCATAGTTTTGGAACACCATAGCTATATCTCTATCTTTAGGAAGGACATCGTTTACTATTTTATCGCCAATTGCGATGGAACCGCTTGTAATGTCCTCTAAGCCGGCAATGAGTCTTAGTGTGGTTGTCTTTCCACAACCTGAAGGCCCAACTAATACTACAAATTCTTTGTCTTCGGCTACGAAGTTAACACCTTTAACAGCATGAAAACCATTCTCATAAATCTTATTCAGTTCTGTAACAACAACTTTTGCCATAAATTCCTCTATTTTAGTTCTTTTCTGTCTATAAATCTTACTTCAGTTTCGTTCTCTTCTCGATAGTTGTAATCTTCTCTAGCGATTCTCTCTACCTCATCATAGTCATTTACCAATGAATCATTCTTTTTTGCAATCTCTTCGTTCTCTTTTTCCAACTTGCTAATTTGCCGGTTTAAACGATGAGCTCGTATCTTGGTGTTAGCAACCTTTACCACATTATAGTGATCAAAAAAAGCGAGATAGATTGCTACGATAAAGAGGGAGATAAATTCAATCCTGAGTGTCGATTTCTTGATTCTCTCATGTCGTCCTTTCATCAAATCCTCCTTTTGTGGTATTAATATCAATCTGCTTTAAATATTGTCAAACCAATTATTGTTATCTATCTCCGAAAAGCTTCTTTGTCAAATATGATTTATGGAGATAGATAGCCTCATAGGGGCAAAACTCATGGCAACACATACACCGAATACATTTCTTCAGATCTATCTTAGGAGTATTCTCTCCCTTAGTGTATGTTATTGCATTTTCAGGACAACTTTTGACACAAACTTTACACAGTCTGCATTTATCGTTAAAAGCAGGATAGTAGCGAACAAGTTTTGTCATTATCTTCTCTGTACTAGCAGGAAGCATTGCCATAATCTTACTTCTAAGATTAACGGCAGTTAAATCCACATTCTCATATTGGAACTCTTTCCACTGCTCATCGATTACTATCCTGGAAGGGATAATCCCGTCATGATGCAATGCTTGCTTTATCATAGTTAACTCATGCCAATCAAAACCCATCATCTTCACAGCCTGATAGTCCAGAGCTGATGCCTTCTCAGAATGAATAAGAACACCAAAATTCCTTGGGTTACCTGAGGAGGGTCCTTCCCCTTCCATTCCTATGATACCATCCATTATGTGATATACAAATTGCCCCTTAGTTTGCTTATAGATATCAGCCACGAAATTGCTGAAAGCATCAAAGTTAGTATATCGAGAATGAAGGGTAACCTTTTCTAAACCTGGGATCAAACCATACAGGTTCTTTACTGCTCCGGTAAAACGAGCCATACTATGGGTTTTATACTTACAAAGATTGATACAAGCATCTGCAATGAAGATATCTTCAGTTATATGATATTGCTGATCTTGATATGAGAACTCTCGAACCCCGGACTCTCCGAAGTAGAGAACCTTAGCATCATATTTCTCTGCAATCTCACCAAGTCCTGTCTTACTCCACACTTTCTTCGGAGAAACTGTTCCGCCATGACTGTCACCAATCCAGATAGTCTTATTCTCCTCTTTGAGAATCATCATCACAGCTTCCACAATTGCAGGATGGGTTGTAACAGCTCTCTCAGGTGCAAACGCACCCAACAGATTTGGCTTTAAGG
>JAVCCX010000312.1 GCA_030765245.1 Candidatus Zophobacter franzmannii
CCTTTCCCGAGAAGCGTCATTGTATAGACAGTATTACTTTTTAAGCGTAGCGGAATCTCATATTTTTTTCTAGCGAAGCCTGTTTTATTAAAATATAGTCTTTTTTCTCCCGCAGAGAGATAGACCCATACTTCCCCTGTTTTATATACTACTTTTACCGGAGTCCTGTTAGACTCAATTTCACCTAAGGGCAGTAGATCTGTACTGATTTTTACGAGGGCACAGGAATTACCACTAAAGTCATTTATAGGAGAGCGACGAAGGGTTAAATCACCAGTATCTTCCAATAACGGTTTTGCAATAATCATTTCCGCTGCCATTAGGAGGGATACAAAGACTAACAAAAGTATTACTATTGAGTATCTTTTCAAGCTTATCTCCTTAAGGTAGTTAATCACTCGGTAAATAGAAATCCTCTAACCCGTAGATTGAGCCATCCGGGTTTTTCTCAGGTTGCCAAGTTCTGACATAGATTTTCGGCTTATTTTCATCACTTAAATCGAACATTAAGAACAGATAACCCTCATCTGAATAGTGTTGACTGTAAAAATACTGGTGAATTTGAATTCCGAAAACCTTTGTAGAATCGCTGTTGACTCTCGTAACATTGTTATCTTCAAAATGTAAATTCACATATTCATTAGTACTGAAAACTGCCTTCAATTTATTTATATAATCCTTCTTTGAATACTGGACTGCCCGCCAATTCTTCCCCAATTTTTTATACATCCCGTCTATCTCTATATTATCGTTTCGCAACATCATTCCCACTATTATAAGGGCGTTATCATCAAATACCTTTTCAAGAAAACCAACATTCTCGGTGCAATATGCAGTTTTGTATTCCTCGATAAATCTTACGATTTGAAACTTCTCTGTATCGGTTGCTGTTACTCTTCCGAGAATGTCGCCAATTGCCTGCTTAGAAAGAGCAAAGTTCACTTGTTCAATCTGATTGTCTTCGTTTACGATAAATACGAGCTCCTCATTGAATTTCCTTCCACTGTTTGGAAAGCTGAACTGGGCAGGAAAGCCTCGCAAGTAAACCTTGTCTTTGATTTTATCAACGGTTATCTGCTTTTCAAGAAACCTTGCTTTCCCATATAAGAGAAGAGCTTCAAAGCTCTTTTCCCCTTCTGGAGTAAGGTTTTGCTTTAATCCCGATAAATCTTGCGTTTCCACCGATGCCACAATCTTCTCTGCTAAGTCTTTATATGGTTTCAGTGACAAATCTTTTTCAATTGTATCAACACTCACTTGTACCGAAGGCTTCTTTTTATTCTCAGTCCTTTTCAAAGGAATTTCAAATCTGCATTCTCTAAAATAGGAACTCGGCATTTCTTGCAGTACATTTCTTAAATCACTGTTATGCCCGGCCTTATTGGTATCGTTATACAGAATATTCAACTTCAAGACGGATGGTATGTCTTCCGGTGGAGATAAAAACTCCAGAAGTGCTTTCCCTTGTGTTGCTCCCACCGGAACTGACCAGTCAGAACCAAGATAATATTTAAGATCCAGACTCCTCACCGGTTCACCGAGAAAGGTAGCATACAATGTGAGCAAGGTAAGTTCATCTTTTTCGTCATATCTTGTATCTTTAACTGTCAATTCAAGCAGACCGTATATTCTTCTGATTCGGTCAGGCAGATAGGTAATGAGAGTTTCATTCTCATCATCAAAATCCACAGTGATTCTATCCCAGTTCGGATGTGTTTTCAGCAAAACCAGAGACCAATAATAATTCATCAGCGCATCTCCGATTCTCAACTCTTCTTCTGCTTCATGCCCTCTGTGGGCATAGTCTTTAATCAAGACTTCTCTTCCCTCAAAAATCCTGTTCCGATCTTCCTTTTTGATGTAGCGATATACAATAAATTCTCTTTTTTTCTCAAAGATACATCTTTCCGCACCATCAAGTCTGGCAGATGAATATGTTTCCATGGCGAGGGAGCAGTATTCATCAACACTGCCGTTCTCTTCCGTAACTACATCCTTGAATGAAGAGCTCACCTGTAGAGTTATCTGTGATAATAAATCCTTAATCGCCTTTTTATCAGCTTCTTCTTCACATGCGTTCTTCCCTACTCCAACAAACCATTCGTCATTGTTTCTGAGTAGCTCTGCATCTTTCTGAGTTAGTGAGTAAAGGGATAAATGTAGCATCACAAACAATAAAAACAAAACCATAGCTTTTACTCTATTATTCACATCTCCTCCTGATAACGGGATCTTTATAATTGAAGAAACCAATTTATTAATTCTGCCATTTCGTCTCATATTTCCAGAATAGATATTCAGAAAACCCTTTTCTAAAACACTTCTGCAACAATTCTGCATATAGAAAACACAAATCCCACACTTTGTATCTAAAACTGTTTTGTATTATCTGTAACCAATTATACATTCATCCATTTGTATGTCAATTATCATTTTGGAGAGCAAGTTTAAATATTCTCTCTAAATGTTCCGTAATTCAAGTAATAATTACATCCAATGTAAGCAAACAGCGTTCAGAATGCCCTATTAGGGCTCTATTACAATACTTAAGATACGATTGCTAAAAAGTTATACACAAAATGTGTATAACTTAGTGGTTTGACTAAGAGAGTACTAAGAGAGTACTAAGTGTCAACTAAGAGACTACTAGGTATTATAAAAGAGCGTAAAAGATGCAATTGAGTTGATAAATTGAAAAGTGATAAGTGCAATAAACTCGTAAAACGACTCTCCTGAGTTGTTTGGGATTACCAGCACCGGTTTTCACCAAGGCTATGCCCGGTGCCATGCAAACGCAGTTTGCATCTCTTCTCTCTCTCTCTCTTTATTTCCTTCTTAAATTCCCAGTCAATGCACTCCATGTAAACACGGAAAATGGAAGCATTTGCCCGAGTGCTAGTATTGACCTCCCGGGGAATCAAAAGCTGAAAGTTAAATATTATAAAGAAGCTGCGAGAAAAGGACACAAAGAAAGCCTCGAATGGCTCAATCTGAATGGTTATCATTGGAACGATAAATCACAGAAGTTCAAGTATGATAGTGAGTTTGATAAAAGAGATTAGGAGAACAAACCTTTACGCTTAGAGCCTGATCATATAGATTAGATAAACTCATTACACCATACAAATAAATCACAATTTATATTAGCAAAACTATTACCTGCATAAAGTAAACAATATTAATAGCTAAGAGCAATCCTCTGTCAAACAGTTTAAATATGCAAAAATGTA
>JAVCCX010000221.1 GCA_030765245.1 Candidatus Zophobacter franzmannii
AATGCTGTTTTCGTAATTTCTAAAGAGGCGATTTCTCGTTTCTCAGGAGTGATGCTCCCACCTGTTGAGATATATACAAAACTCAGACAGGCAGGTATTGATACAGTAAAAGCAATTGTGGAACCAATTGAGATTACATATCCGGTAAATGTAGAGATTCAGTTTACTGATACAACTCGTGCCTACCTTGCAGGAATTATACCAAAAGCAATCACCACATCACCGAGAAGTACTACATATCGAGCAGAAGACTATAAAGAGTTTTATCGCTATTTGATGACTGTTTCTACTATGTGCAGTACAGCAAAGAATATAAGATAAGTTTTTCAGATTCAGTTGGCTTGTACCAATTTCAACTGCCATGTTGTACCAATTTCAACTTCCATTAACAGACCGGTGCAGGAGGAGATAATAAGCAATTCTGCGAATTGCCAGCAACTCAGGGGAGTCGCTGTACAATTGGTAAAGCAAGCGCCCCCACTTGCTTATCGCTTGAAAAACTATACAACAATCAAAATAAAGGGACTATAGCTCCTTCTGATGTGAGATTCAAAGATAACCAACCCGTCTTTCAGGCACCCCTCCAAAGAGGGGAATCAAGAAATGAGAAGCCCAAACTAAAAAAAGCCCTGTCTTTCGACAGGGCTTAATATTTATCTCAATGATAAACTATTTCATGTAAACAGTCTTGATACTTCTCTGGAAGTTTGAAGCTGATACTCTATAGAAATAGATACCATTAGGTACGCTATTGCTGCGTGAATCTGTTCCGTTCCATTCGATTGAATGTGAACCTGAGGTAAGATTCTGGTCAACAAGTGTATTAATCAACTGGCCCTTAACATTGAATACTTCAATCTTAACTTGCTCAGTACCCTTGAGAGTGAAGTTCACATTAGAAACTGCACTGAAAGGATTAGGAGCAATTGAAAGGCTATTGCTGATATTTGCAACATTCTCATCATTACCAACTGTTCCGTTTTCAAGAGTAACAAAGATACTGCCTGAAGGACCAGAAGTAGTTAATGGATTGTTATAAATAGCTGTTAAGTAGTATTCATGAGTTCCGTCTGCAACATTGAGGTCTGTATAAGACAATGTAGTAGCACTTGGAATAGTAGCTAATGAAGTACCATCTTTGAATACGCGATAACCAAAGAGTGAACGCTGATCAGTCATTGGATTTTCCCAGGTTAAAGTAACATCGTTACCTGAAGCTGTGTATCCAAGTCCCCATGGTGCCTGTAAAGGAAGCACGAAGTCAGTAGCATTAGATTCAACTAAAGCACCCGGCATTCCCCATTCATCGTAAGGAAGTACTGAGAATTTGATTGAATAACCAATATAGTCAGAGTTAACCTGCATAATCATTGGATCATTACTGTTATGAGTAAACTCTTCCCAGTTAGTTCCATCCATTGATTTCCACCACTGAACTTCAGTAGCACCTTCCATATCACCATCAAGGTCAAGGAAAGTATAAGATGCAGTAATGAACTCATTCTGCATTGCTATACCTGTTAAGGAAACAGCTTCTGCAATTGGAGCCTGGTCAACAAAACCATGTCCCTCAAGTGGAATCTCAATATATTCAAATCCTACTATATCAGAAGTAATAGTAATAATACCATTATAATCCCCTGTTATAGTTGGTTCGAAATTAACAGTGTAATCCTCTTGAGCACCGGAAGCTAAAGTAATTTCTGTAGGACCATTAAGAGTGAAACCATCCCCAATTAAATTGAGCACAAAATTAGCTGTAGTGTTAGAGATATTGATAACAGAGAAACTATTCTCAAAATCTCCACCAATATATGATTCACCGTAGTTGATACCAGTAGAAGTTACCGGTGAACTACCACATTCAGCAGCCTGATAGATGTAAGGATACGCTGAGTCAAATGATTGAACCATTACAATACCCTTAAGCGTAGCTGGATCCCATGAAGGGTCAACTGCTAAATCCATACTGTAAGATCCTGTATCACCGGCAGTGCCGATTGGGATATCAACATAATCATACACAACTACACTGCAGAAATATTCAGCACTAATTTCACGAGTAATGATAAATACTACCTTGTTGTTTGTATAATCAAGGTCACCTTCCAAAGCAACATTAGCAATTAATGTGTAGCCGGTGTCGGTTGGGATGAAAAATCCACTAAGATCGACAGGACTAACATCGTTGATCATATCATTATAAATAGGTAAGAACTGAGATGCGTATGCAGTTGTTGCTGCACCGATTTCTAATTCTACACCCTGGAAAGCAGTTTGTGGAATACCATCTGAACTTGAGCCAACTAAAGCGCGTCGAGCGGAGTAGCCGGGAGAGGCATTAGCGGTATCGCCTTGCCAAATAAGTGGAACAACATTGGGATGATTTTCATAAAGTGTAAGCAGACCTGCTCTTGCTCTTGGACAGTATCCTCACCAGGATTCCGTAAAGACTTCACCCACAATATTGATCTGTGTAGCGAAGGCTGAAAGAACAAGAAGCATGAATGTAAGAATTAATAAACTTCTTTTCATAATAAGCTCCTTATTGAGTTTCGATACTGTAGTATTAAAAGTCCTTGATAGTTGTCAAATATTTTTTTACTCCTCGCATGACCTATTATCACTTGACTTTTAAAAAACTCAATAAAATTAGTTACTTAATAATTATAAGAGATGGAATATGCCTAAAAAGAAGACAATTAGCCCTAAAAAAAGAACTGCAAAAAGTAAGAAAAAAGCAAGAAGCCCTTTTGCTTTTTGGCTCAATTTGGTTGGTTTAATGGCTGTTGTCGCTGCCCTGTTCTATGTAATTATTTTTGTTATCAATCTCCAACCTTCAACCAGAAGTAATCAAGAAATACAAACTGACAATCGGGCTCAACAAATTACTCCACAACAAAGGAGTACACCTGATCCTGTCGAGCAGATTGAAGTCAAAGAAGAAGATCTTGTCTTAGAATTCATTAAACGACTATCAGATCAGATATCGGTGGATACGGATAAAATCAGAGTTGAAAAGAAGGACAACGATGTTAAGATGTTTATTCCACTTCCTACTCAGAATGAAGATCTCTACTTCTGTAATATGTTCTATAAAGGTAGAATGGAGAAGAACGGTTTCTCATTAGTAAACGGAGTTGAAACTTATTTCTATATAAAGCGAGTAAAGATTAATGCCCAGAAGCTAATATTCAATAAAAAAGGCTTAACAAATCAGTATTCACTCGTTCTCTATGTAAATAATGACACAACGAAGAAAGTGAATATTGCCATTGTTGTGAATTTTGATAAGAATGTGAATATGGCGATGATAAATAAGCTATTGGGAATGTCTAAGAACTTACATCCAGCTTTTCTTCCCGAAAAGAAAATTGCCCACACCTATTACTCAAGGGTTAATTCGGCAGGTTTTCCATGTATTATCCGTGTGCCAATGGAACCAATTGGCAAATACCCGTATAAGGCAGGGAAGAATTCTATATTGGTAAGTGATACCGAACGGAAAGTAACTGCACGAATGAAAAAGTTCTCTTCTCTGTTCCCGAATAGCGTTGGTGTTTCTAATTACATGGGATCACATGTAACTGCCAAACGACTGATTATGGAACCAATAATGGAATTCTTAAGTAAAAAAGAGATGTTATTCCTTGATAATAGGACAACCAAGAAAAGCTGTGCTGAGCAGGTTGCGACAGATAAGAATGTCCTATTTTTCCACAAGGATAACACATTAGATAGTAAAATAACCAATACAACTAAGCGCTTAAAATTAATAGATGCATTGTCTAAATCCAAAGTTCGGTTCATAGTTTACGACTACACTGTGAAGACTTTACAGGATTTAGAGAACTTAGATTCATTTGTGAAATTAGTTCAAACTAATGGATTCCCCTTGCGCCAACTCACAGAGTTGAGAACATTGCAACAACCAAAATTATAGAGGAAATTTAAATGCCAGTATTAAAATCGCTTATCTTGGGTATAATCCAGGGTCTCACAGAATTCTTACCAATTTCAAGTAGTGGACATCTCGTTCTAGGAAAACACTTTCTAAAGTTCCAAACACCTGACACCTCGTTTGAAGTGTTTCTACATCTGGGCTCATTACTTGCAGTTATCCTCTATTTTTGGAAAGACATTTTAGCTTTAATCAAAGCCATCTCCCCTATCAAAAATGTAAAGTTCCCTGAAGAACAAATGAAGAATAGAAAGCTTGTTTTCTATTTGATTATAAGTACATTCATAACCGGAGTAATTGGGATATTCTTCAAAGATTTCTTTGAAAACCTGTTTACAAATCCAATCCTTGTTGCCGGAATGTTAAGTATAACCGGTATCATTATCTTCATATCTGATACAATCCGTTTTGAGAAAGTACATACTTCAGACATGGGTGTTGGTAGAGCAATAATAATCGGGCTAAGTCAATCTTTAGCTATTCTGCCGGGTATTTCTCGATCAGGTACAACTATTAGTGTTGCCTTATTTTCCGGCATTAAACGATCCGAAGCTGCTCGGTTCTCATTTCTACTTAGTATTCCTGCAATACTTGGAGCAGCACTTCTCCATTTAAAGGACTTTGCTAATCTTGATAAGGGTATGCTGATGAACTATATAATTGGTGGGGTCGGAGCATTTGTGTCCGGATATTTAGTTATCTCCCTCTTACTAAAGTTAATCCAAAAGCGTAAGTTAAAGTACTTTGCATACTACTGTTGGGTTGCCTCAATAACATCAATTATCTTGTTGCTGGCAGGTTTCTAATGGCAGGAAAGAGAGCTGTAATCCCCCATTATGAGTTTCTTCGCAAACTTGATTCTCATAAACCTGAAGACATTTATCTGATATATGGTGAAGAAGGTTTCTTAAAAGAGAGAATTCTGCATGGGTTGATTAATCGGTTTCTAGAACCTTCTGCCAAAGAGTTTGATTTCGTAACTCTGTATGGAGATGAATCAACTGGGAGTGATTTAGTCGAACAAGCTGACTCCATGCCCTTCATTGCAGATAAGAGATTAGTTGTATTTAGAGACTTTGATCTTATAAAACCTTCAACTCTCGCCACAGTTATACAGTATTTAGATAATCCATCAGAAACGACTATGCTGATAGTGACAGCCACCAAAATGGATGGTAGAAGTAAAACAATTAAATCCTTCTTGGCTAATGGTCCTGTCATCCAATGTAAAACTCCCTACAATGCTGAGAATCTATCTCGTTGGATTAGAGATGAATTGAGAAATAAGAATATTATCATCGAAAGCCCTGCTTTAATGTATCTATCATCTCACATCAAACTGGATTATTTTACTGCAAGCAATGAGATGGACAAACTTCTCCTTTATATTGGTACAGAAAAGAAGATTAACTTAGAGCAAGTTAGGGCATGTATTGCGGTTACGAATGAGAGTAATGTATTTGACCTGCAGAATGCTATTGGTACCCGAGAGATTCACAAAGCCCTTTCTTTGATTGAAAAGATGGATAACTTTCAGGAGATAGGAGTTATGACAATCACACTCTTATCTCGCTACTTCCAATTAATATGGTCTATCCATTTACTTAGAAAGCGTGACATAATGGATGATGAGATCATCAATACACACCTAAACTCAGCACCCAGATTCTTTAGACCTGACTATATCAGGTCAGCAAATAAATACTCACTTCAAGAGACAAAGAAGGTTCTGTCACTTCTCTTTAATTGCGATAAGGATTTAAAATCCCTTAACAGTGACCCTAAAGTGATTTTCACAAAACTTGTATGTGATATTTGTAGTTGATTGCCTTTGTTAGATATAGAAAAGCCCGTGTTTCCACGGGCTTTTTCTTTTATCTTATGATTTGTTTATTTCATTAAAACAGCTTTCTTAACTGAAGTGTAAC
>JAVCCX010000274.1 GCA_030765245.1 Candidatus Zophobacter franzmannii
TCAAGAGGAGAAGTTGACTCATAACTAAGAGTTAAAACATCTGAATCTCTAATAGAACTTGCAGAGATATTTTTCATCCTACCAATCGGATTTGCACTATTTGTGATTGGCAATTTGTCAGCTTGGGGATGCTTTAGAAGTATCTGGTACGCCAACGCTGCAACTGGTTTTGACTTCAATATAACTATAGTATTATTTATCGATTTCTTAGAGCTTGATGTTGAACTAAGCATGAAAAGTTCATTGCCCGTCTTTCCTTCTAACAGCACAGTTCCGGTGGCTTGATATATCTTTGCTTGACGATTAGTATATATGATATTTGCAATTACAATGATAATGAATACACCAATGATTAGAAATCGATATTGTAGAGCTATCCTCAAATAGTCTAATATATTAAATTCGCTATCAACGGTCTCTTCACCTTGCATGTTATTTCCTACATTGTTAATATTATTTTGATCCATAAATTCCTACTTATTTATTAAGTGTAGATAGGGTAGCATAAACAGTTATTAGGACTGCAACATCAGCTACAAAGCTTGTAAATCTAGTTACAGCGTACCATATAGTACCAGCAACGACAATTGTATCTCCAGGCATTAATACAGGTATTAGATTCTCATCTCCTGTATCAATATATTTCTTAAGGTTAACAAAAATAACTTTTTTACCATTATTGGTAGGTCGTATAATTCTAATCTTATTTAATTTTGCATCTTCGGTCGGACCACCTGCTAAAGATAATAATTTCAATAAATCAGTGTCATCAGGAACTATGTATAGTCCTGGTTTACGTATTTGTCCCCAAATGTATGTATTGATTTTCAGTTTTTCAACATTGTTCATAGACCACTATAAGTATATGCTGATGCATTGTCTGCTGACTGAAAGTTAATTGTTTGCTGTGCAACAAGAAACCCTATACACAACAGGAGTGCCAATATAACCGTTAACTTCCTCACATGTACCTCTTATTATATTTTTTAGTATGAAATTTTTTATTTACTCTTAAGTCAAGCAATATCAATAGTAGTATAACTTGTACTCAACAGATTCCGAGCCAAAATAAGTATGATTAGCATCATTATAGCGAAGAGCATCTACTCTCCACAAATACTGACCATTAGGAATGTTAACATCTCCTCCAAAATCACGATATGAAATTTCAAAGTCTTGATTTTCATTAACATATATATATTGATCATAACTCCAGACATGCTCATATTCCTCATAATTATCTGTTGAATTATCTCTATATAGAATAACCCGGAATAAGTCTATCAATTCTCCACTACCCGCTCTGCCCCATTGAAAAACCAGGTCGTTTAAATCATTGACAGTGCCTCCATCAATAGGACTTACTAATTGTGCTTTATCAAGAAGCATATAGCTGACAGTGTCTGATAAGGTAGAATTACCTGCAAAATCAAATACCTCAATGAAGTAATGATATTCAACAAATGGGATTAAACTTGCATCAATAAAGCTGTCGGAACCAGAAATTCGCTGATAAATCAGAGATAGAGAATCATAGAACGAATACCGATAAATATTCACATAATCCAGATCATTATCAACTAAGTGTTCCCACTGCAATCTTATATTTTCTTGGGTTCCATGAACTGCATCAATTCCATTATTAAAGTCATTGATATCATTCCCGTTAACACCTTCCAGAGGAATACCCTGCTGTTCCATATCCCCCATATCTCCTATATGTGGGTATAGATTCGGCTTAGTCGGGGGTATCTTATCATCATTCTTGCTGTCGGTCCCTGCACAACCAATCAGAATTATCACAATGAATAAGAGTAATAATATTTTTTTCACTTCATCCTCCTAAAATATAAACCTAAGACCAACGCGATTGGTATTTCCCAAGTTATTTGTTACAAAAGCATAATCTATATGAAATGAATAGACTTTCATACTAACTCCGGCACTAATATTATCATCAGAGTATCCTGTCCTTACCTGTACTTTCTTGTTGTAGTCATATTCCAAACCTAAGTGATAAGGTCTCTCATAGAGATAATCCTTATCATAAGCTACTATGAAAGAGCTCTTCCAAAACGGTAGTGGCTGTTCAATACTCATACCCATTTTGGTATTAAAAAGTACTTCATCTTTATGGTTTGAAGTTGTATCCCAGGTTATATCAGTACCAGATATGTTTTGAAAATTTACTCCATAATTTATTGTGCCTAGCCATTCCTTGTCTAAAATCACTCCTAAATCTGACTTCATAAGTAGTCCAAGGTCGAAACCTGATCCTGTTCCGTTACTATCATCTAAATTTCTGCGGATAAACTTAACATTTCCACCCATGTTAATTTCAAATGGAACCTTGAAGAAACCCCAGCCTAAATCAGCATCATACTTCAGTTGCTTAGCAAATGAGAACTGGAAAAGGTCATCAAAACTTTTGAATTCTCCGTCAGGTACTCCTGGCAAATGTTGGTCCGGACTTGATGATCGAATATCAACATTTGTACCAACCAGATGAGATTCATCGAACTGTGGTATTTCATCTATAGTTAATCTAGTCCACCCGATAGCAATTGATACGTTATTAGGAAGTGGTTGTGCGTAAGTGAAATTGTCATAACTAGCCAAACCTTCATAAAGGTCGGCATGCATAAATGAAACTTCCAAGTCTCGTATCTGGGCTATACCGGCAGGATTCCAGTATGTTGCAGTACCATCATTGGCAATAGAGACAAACGCTCCACCCATCCCCAATGCTCTGACACCACTTCCTATTTCCATGAAGTCTCCGGCATATCTACCAGCATTTAGAATGACCACTAAGAACGCTATTATTATAGTTGTGTATATCTTTTTCATAATTACCTCAGAATTGCCATTTTTTGAATCTTTTCTACTTTATCTCCACCTTGTTTAGCAATGATTTTGTAAAAATATACTCCATTTGCAAGGTAGAATCCTTCATCATCTCGACAATCCCACCCATAAACAGTGCGAGGATACTCATGGTATCCAACACCCTTTGGTAAGTTTTTAAATGTTTTAACTAATCTTCCTGAGACAGTATAGACTTTTATTTTAACGTCATCGGCAGGTGCAGTTAAAATGTATGTAAATCTTGTTCTTCCATCATTGACAGGTTCAATTGCTTGAGCGACAATTGGATTCGGATAATTGGCTAGGTGAATCAGATCAAATTCATCATTAACTTTAAAATTAATAATCAACGACTGATAATTGCCATTAACATCTGAACATTCAGCTTTTACGACATAATTGCCTGCATCTAAATCCAATTGGTAATTTAGTGGAACACTGTTTATGTTCTCACTGTTTATAGCCATCGAGATACTTCCCAAATCGACTTCATCACCATTTAAATATACTTTCGGAAGATAGTTTTCAACATCAATACCATTCTGATCATAAAAACTAAAGCTTACAATTCCATCACTGGAAATATAACCTCCTCTTGTAAACTCCTGTTCAGCAACATTAGCTTCGATAGAAGGTGCTGATGTATCTTCATTTCTTAGCATGGCATAAATCCCACAACGATCAATATCGTAAGTTACTCTATTTTCTTCTGGCACTACCAACCCACCGCTAAGGAACCACTTTTTAAATTGCTCATTCCACCTAAATAACCTATATTTATCATCATATTTTTGAGCTTGAGTCAGGCTGTCTGTTTCTGAGAAGTAAGAGGTTATCTTTAAGGTCTTACCATTCAAAAAATACCCAAGACTGTCTGCTAATTCAGCATTATAGACATCAATGGAGTATGTAATTACATCATCACCATATTTCTGTATAATCGGTCTTATGTCTGGTTGTCTTACAGGTTCCTTAAAACTAAAATATTCAAGTCCAAGAACACCGTTCTCTCCGAAAAACCCGTTCGGGATATCAATATCAAGGTTGCCATCTGGAGATGTTAATATCTGATTGCTGTCATCTGTATTATAAAAGTTACAATTGGATGAAGTAGTAATGTAATTATTAGTATAAGTAAATTCAGGGAAAACATGATTAGGATTAATATCAGCCCTAAGATTAATAAAGCCGTTAGCATACTCATTAGTAGGGATAATGATGTTTCGGGTCTCCCCACTGAGAAGAGGATTTACATCAACTGATTCTATAACTTCGTATACGCTCCCATTAAAATACGACACAGTTAGTTCACAAGTAGGAGTTATTCCATTACCATAGTTCGCCACATCCACTGCAAAGCTTGGAGTATCATTTTCGACAACAACTTCCAATGAATTGAGAGCTAAATCCGGTCCTGATATGACAAAGTCATAAGGTGCAGATTCGATTATGTCATCACTCGAATGTCCTCTAACTGTAAGTATTACATGATAACCCGGAATATAATTCAGAGTATCTACAGTAACATCTGAAACTGTCAGCAATCCGTTGTCACCATCCAATTCCATAGGTACATAGAAATCTTCTTTTATTCGTTCATTAATGCTTGTGAGATAAGAATAGTACTCAACTACTTTCACATTACAATCATAATAATCAATTTGCTCATCAGTGTACACTAATGCAGATATTGAAAATGGATCATCAGAATCTGGTTGTTCCGGCTCAGTAACAACACTATTTATTGCTCCTTCAGCAACTGCTATTGTCTTGTTGGCAACAAACTCATTATCTGGAGATAAGCCTGAAATTCTAACTTTTATATACTGATTCGACAGGTTAGCTGGTATCACATACTCAAAGTCAAACTGTCCATTAAATACTGGAAGAGCAAACAAGTAGTTAAGTGCAACTTCATTTTCATCCAGTATTAAAGGTACCGCTTTCTCAACATTTGCAGGGAAGTTAACTTCGATTCGTATTGTATCTCCCTGAGTATAAAACTCTTTGTCAGTTGTAATATCAACTGTTTTCTGAAGCTTGTGCATTGATAAAGTTGGATCACCGAGGTAGGCGAAAGCTCTGATCAATCCATCTCTTCCTACAGAACTAGTTTCAAAAGCATTGTACCGCGCTAAAGTGTAGTTATACGCCTCTCCAACGCTATTGAATTGTGGATTAAAGAGCGACTCTGCTAAGATCATACCAAAGTTAAGGTCAAAGGTAACATAACCAACACCTGTGAACCCAAAGGCTCCAACAGCCCCTTTATCTTTTTCTAATACAAGTCCTTCACTAATACAAGATCCACCAGAATCAAATGCAGAGCTATAGCATGCAAGGCTTGAAACAAAGAAATAATTATCATTCGTCAAGTTTTGGATATCAGCGAAATTTAAAAGATTAAAATCTGCCCAGATTCGACCTCCGCCGTGACCAATAAACTGGAGAAATGATAAACCTTCAGAAATAGAATCTTTGAGTTTGAAGGTCCCTCCATAATAACTGCTAGGAGTTGGTGCAACAGTAGCGGCATAAACCCTTGTTACGAAATAATCATCCGGAATTCCATATTTCCGGATTGTTTCTTCTTGCTGTGCAAACAAGTCATGTCCATCTCCCGGAGATCCTCCAGATGTAAGCGTAATTCTTCCTCTCCAAGGTGAGTCTGTTTCTTGTAAACCTTTGTATGAAATAACTTTATCATATAAGTTTTCTATATCCTCTGGAGTTCTCGCCGGAATCCTACTAATAATAATCTCCGGTACATCATCATCACCGATAATGCTCCCATACCACCCATCACATGCCGTAGCACCGACATGATTTGACCAAACTTTTTTTGCACGGATTAAGTTATACTGTTCGTAAGAACTATTATCGTTCTCATTATAAGTTCCATCTCCTATGAAAACTGCATATTTAATATGTGGGTAACTCCAGTTATTATAGGCATATCTGAGAAAATCTTTTATCCCCTGTGGACTCTTGATACCGAAGCTGAATTCGTCATATATATCTTGAACATCAACAAGCTTAACTATCAACCCAGAATCTTCCCAATGTTGTTTAAAATTCTCAACCGCTTCGACTTCAAGGAAGTCATTTATAGTAATCATAACTAATTCACCAACATTAGAGTGACTCTTAAGAAAAGAAGGATAATCAGGGACGATTCTATCAGGTAAAAGTTTTTGTTCTTCAGTTACTGCAACATAATCTAACCCATCAGTAATAACACTATCCTGGAATGTAACCAAATATGGAGCCCCCCCGGTTTCGCTGAAAGGAGTGATTTGAAGGTTCTCCATAAACCCAACACCTAACTTATAGACACCGACATCATTTGAAGAGAATCCATCAACTTCAAATTGATAAAGCCCATATGGTCTATTTGAAGGTTTTGTAAACTTCAAAAAATCAGTGTCAGTTTTAAACTCTCGCCAGTATGTCAAATCTATGTAGTCAAGAAATATAACCTCTAAATTCCCTGATTGCGTATCACCAGGCATACTTATGTATAGGCTATTGGTACCATGATATAAGTATGAGTTTGCTAAA
>JAVCCX010000042.1 GCA_030765245.1 Candidatus Zophobacter franzmannii
CACGGCCTGTCTTAGCACCAACATAAACAACATGATTACCAATACCAGTAGCTGCCGATTTAGCTAAATCTTCATGTTTCATAATTCCAACAGCCATTGCATTCACAAGTGGATTTCCTTCATAGCTGTCCTCAAAATATATCTCACCACCTACAGTTGGTACACCAAAACAGTTCCCGTAATCTGCAATGCCATCAACAACACCTTTCATCAGATGTTTAACCTGAGGGTTATCCGGATTACCGAATCTTAAGGAATCAAGTATTGCAATTGGTCTCGCACCCATGGTAAAGATGTCTCTTAATATACCACCAACACCTGTAGCTGCACCATGATAAGGTTCAACAGCTGAAGGATGATTGTGGCTTTCAATCTTAAAAGATATAGCTAAACCATCCCCAATATCTACTACGCCGGCATTCTCTTCACCAGCTTTAGCAAGCATATTGTCACCCTCTTTAGGGAGTGTTTTGAGTAGATTAACGGAGTTCTTATAGGAAGCATGCTCTGACCACATAACTGAGATAATACCTAACTCAGTAAAAGTTGGTTCTCGCTTTAAAGTATCTAGCACATACTGGTATTCCCAGTCGTTTAGTCCATGTTCAGCAATTAGTTCTTTAGTGATTTTTGGTTCCACCATCTCAATTACCTTCTTTTATCATTTTTTCAAAAACTTTATTAACTCTCTCGGATATTTCTCCATATGCTCTCTGATAATCTTCAAGTTCATGTCCGTAAGGGTCATCAATATCACCTTCCATATCTGCATATTCGCTTAGTGTAAAGATTTTAAACCCAAAATCAGGGTAGCGTGCCAATATATTCTCTTTGTGGCTTTCTTCCATTGTTAACACTAGCCAACTTTCAGAGAGAAGTTTTTCAGTTACAGGCTGTGATGCATGCATTGTAGTATCAATACCTTCCCCTAATAACAGCTGTCCTGAGAAAAGTGAGATGCCACTTTTAAAATTCTTAAGAGTTCCTGCTGATGCAACACTGAATGGGAGTTCACTTTTCATTACTTTATCTCTAAGCAGGTATTCAGCAATAGGACTTCTACATACATTACCTGTACAGACAAAGAGTACCAATGATTTAGCAAATGAGTTTCTAATCTCATAATAGGGGAGAGAACCCTCCCTGATACACTTCAAACTGTTACCTTCAATTTCTATAATAGTAGATGGTCTTGCTTCTTTTCTCGTAGTAGCTTTCTCAGGTAAAACAGCGAAGTCAACCCAGTTGTCTGCTTTTTGTTTGATTTCAGGTAAACTTGTTAAAAATGGCAATCCGGATATATTTATACTAGTACTGACTAATGGAGTCTCAATCGTATCAATGAAGTCACATAGAGCGGGGCTACTAGGTACCCTTACTGCAATCTTGCCATTCATTTCTAGATGCCTTAACTCTTCCATATGGTTAGGAAAGAGCATGGTCAGATTCCCTGGCCAATATTGAGTTAGTAATCTTTTAATTGCAGGATATACTTTAAAACCATTTTCATGTAACCACTCAATATGGGGGATTAGGATAATATAACCTTTGGAATCCTCACGCACTTTTAACTTAGAAATCCGTCTAACAGCATCGTCTGAGTAAGCTGAGCATCCAATCCCAAACATCTCACCAGTATGGTGTAAGATGACGCTATCTTCTTTCCAATACTTCTTTGTTATCTTCTCTACATCCGCAGGTTTCATTATTCTATGTATTTTCAAAAATCGACTCCTTTTTTATCAAGCAAGGTCATAGGATCGACAGGTTTCCCATCTCGACGAAGTTCAAAATGTAGGCATGCTTCACCTGAGCGTGGTTTAGCACCACTCAAAGCTACTACACTACCTTCTGTGACTTCTGAACCTTTACTAATTAGTAACGAGCTGTTATATGAGTAAACTGTCATGAAACCATTCTTATGGTCAATAACTATTACATTTCCAAGTCTCATGTAGTCTTCAGCAAATACAACAACACCCGACGCAGCAGCCTTTATTTCAGTTCCAACAGCCGTTGCTATTTCAATTCCATTATTCAGAGTAGTTGTTCCATGCAAAGGATTTTTTTGCAAACCATATCCTGCAATTATCTTTCCCTTTACAGGCCACCCTATATACTTCTCATCAAAGAGATAAGTTCTATTTTCTTTAGTTATCTCTGATTCCAGCTTTGCAATTAATTCTTGCAGTTGTTTCAGTGTATCTTCCAATTCTTTTATTTGATGCTCTTCAGATTTCTTCTCTTCCTCGAGTGATCTAACTTCTTTTGTTAAAGAATTCACTCTTCCTGAAACTAAGTTCTTTTTCTGCTTCTCATTCTTCATGGATTGGAAAACTCTGTTATAAACTGTTTCTTTCTCTTCTTTTATCTTCTTGTAACTCTCTTTCTTATCTAAAGTCTCTTCAATAAGGTTCAGAGTTATTCCTGCTGATGTTGCCAAAAGAAACGCATCTATCATTGACTCTGTATCAAGTTCACTCATAGTATCTTCAAGATAAAGATAGTGAAACTCATTATTAAGCAGGTCTGTATTCCGATTAATTCTTCTCTTTGAGTTTAATAGTTGCACATGTGCTACCCATAGAGAGTCTTTTTTGAGCCTGGCATCCTGGTTAAGCTTCTTTAATTTCTTCTCAGTCTCTTTCTTAAGCTTCAAACTCTTCTTAAGGTTAGTCTCTTTTTTGTTTCTCTCTTCTTCCGTTGCGATTAACTTCTGCTTAGACTTATTCAATTCATCTTCAATATGTTTCAACTGGTCTTTCTTAGAGTCGATCTCATTTACCGCTATGGCATAAGTACAACTAAATAGAAGTACGAATAACAGAGTAATTCTAACTAATCTTAACATATCTTTTATGGAATGTAAGGGTTGTTTGAGTTTCACCCTCTGATTGTGTAAAACCATTCTTATTGTAAAAAGCTTGGTAATCTTGCCTGGAAGTAGGGATATAAGGTACAAGTATCACAAAACTCTCTTCAGTCTCATCTATAAAATCTGTTAAAATATCTATGACTTCGCTACCGTAACCTTTTCGTTTATTATCATCATTAGTAATCAGAATCGGAATCCGGTAAGCTTTCTTAGTCTTATCCAAAAGCCAAAGGGCAGTAAAACCTATGGGTTTACCATCTTTCTCAATCAGGAATACATACCCATTATGACTCCAATGTACAATCATTGTATTCACGAGAATACCTTTGAACATGCCATGAGCAAGTTTCTCTTTGAAACTCTTCTCTTTACCGTTATCAGGGAACAGAAGTGGAATGAGGTTCTTCTTAAGAATCCATTTCTTTACCAGCTTCTGATGATCAGCAGTTAGAGGTACTAACCTTATGCTTTTGCCTTCCAACACTATCTCATGTTTTTTCAATACTTTAACAGTTTTTGCCATGTTCTTCAGTTTCTCTCTTGATTTAGCTAAATTATGATACTCTAATTATATTGGTGTTGTAATTTAGTAAAGTTTTTTTTGACACTTATCTCTATGGGCGTAAAAGTGCAATATGATATTAGATTTCACACCCCAAAAGACTGAGATTAGGAAGATTATCCATATTGACATGGATGCCTTCTTTGCTGCAATTGAGATTAGAGATAATCCCAGTCTAATAGATAAACCTGTAATTGTGGGTGGACCTCCCAATAGTAGAGGAG
>JAVCCX010000377.1 GCA_030765245.1 Candidatus Zophobacter franzmannii
TAATCCATCGATTGAAACTTTGTTAAAAGTTGCAGATGTATTTGGGGTAAATCTGCACTGGTTGTTGAAGGGTGAAGGTAAGAAATATATGGTTAATCAGGATTCGCAAATTGACTATATCGATTCACCTATTAGTTTCATTACTGAACATAATATGATTGAGTTGCCTGTAGTGGGAGAGATCTCAGCAGGACAGCCGTTACCTTGTGATGGTGATTCCGAAGAATCGGTTAAAATAAATGCTTCAGAATTGTCAGGTGATCCACAGAATTATATCTGCTTTAGAGTTAACGGAGACAGTATGAATCCCGATATTGTGCATGGAGATAAGGTCTTGATAAAGAAGACAAATGATTGGGATTATGCTGAGGGAAAAGTCTGCGCTGTTAGAGTTGATGGTGAGATTACGCTAAAAAAGCTGGCTTTTGATAAAGAAAACCATAGTATCAAGTTGGTCCCTTTTAATCGCGACTTTGACGATATTGTACTTATGCCGGATGAACACAGTGATCTTCACTTAATCGGAACTTTGGTTTATCTATATAGAAAATACAATAAGTAGGTTATGAATGAAGAGACAACCTCTTAGACATATCATCCAGACAGTATTCTTTATACTAACCTTGGGCTTAGTTTCGTCTGTATATACCGGGATAATAGCTATTGCTCATGCTGTCTGCCCAAACTCTGTTATCTGCTTTGGAGTCTCGGGGATTAAGAACGGTTCCTTTGCATTTATTCCTGCGATTATTGCCGGACTTGTCTTCTTAGTCTCAACGATATTCTTCGGACGCTTCTTCTGTGGATATGTATGCTTCTTTGGGACTCTCAATGAGTTTATGTATAAATTGTTCCATAAAAAGAAGAATAAAAGTCAGAAAATATCACCAATTTATGAACGAAAACTAAATATTGTAAAGTATATAGTCTTTTCATTTACACTTGTAAGTGTACTCTTTTTTACTATAAATTTATACCAAAAGGTCTGTCCTGTCATGGTGGTTACTACTCTTAATCAGATTGCATGGCAAAGTATAATTATTCTGATAATCTTCACAATTGTCGCTGCAATCTCCAGTAGATTCTGGTGTCGCTTTCTCTGTCCATATGCTACCTTGATGAATATTTTCCAATACTTTGGCAAATTGTTAAGAATTAGACGAGTAATGATTCATCGCAACATGGAAGTGTGTATAGATTGTTTGCAATGCGATAAGGCTTGTCCTATGAATATAGTGGTCTCTGTGGATGAAGTGATAACTGATCCTAACTGCATTCACTGCGGAGAATGTACTAGTATTTGTCCGAAACCGGGTGCCCTTTTGGAAAAAATGCCAATAAAAAAAAAGTAGTAAGAGATAATTTGCATGTAGAATCAGCATAACCCATTAAAACACAAACACATAAGGCATGCCAATTCCCTTTAAAAAAATCCAAAGACTACATCTAAGTCCTTGCAGGAAGGAAAATTATAATAAATGTGTTGACAAGTTATTAATGAGGAATAAAAAGAGATATAATGTGAATCAGAAGAGCATCTTAAATTTGCCTACAGACCCTACATAGAATGCCCTCCAAACGCAACGGTTGCCTCCCGGTAATCGTTGCGTTTCTTTATTTGACAAAACCTACTAACTCCATAAAATCAGTTCCAAAGCTATAATTGTAGTCAAAAAGAGGTATAAATATGTGCGGTATCGTTGGATATATTGGGAAGAAAAACGCTGTAAACATCAGTATTGAAGCGTTAAAAAGACTTGAATATCGTGGTTATGATAGTTCTGGGGTCGCAACACTCACAGATGACAATGTCCTTTATATTGCAAAGAAAAAGGGTAAGATAAAGGAACTTGAAAAGGTCCTCCCTAAGTTTGATAGTAGTAAATGTCATATTGCCATCGCTCATACCAGATGGGCTACACATGGAGAGCCTACTGAAATTAATGCCCATCCGCATACGGATAATTCAGGCAATATTGCACTAGTTCACAATGGTATTATTGAAAACTACAAATCCCTTGCTGAACGCTTAACAGAGAATGGATCAGTCTTAAAATCACAGACAGATACAGAAGTGTTATCACACCTTATTGGGTTTTTCTACAAAGATGGAGTAGATTTAGAAGAGGCTGTTAAATCAGCGTTAAAACTCGTTGAAGGTACCTATGGAATAGCTGTCGTTTCGAGTAAAGAGCCTGATCGAATAGTCGCAGCCAGAAAAGGTAGTCCACTTATTGTAGGAATTGGTAAAGACGAGTATTTCATTGCTTCTGATGTTAATGCTATTATTATCCACACCAAGAAAGTTATTTATCTTCAGGATGAAGAAATTGTGACAATTACCAAGGATGGATTTGATCTTTCAACTATTGACAATGTGTCAGTTCAACCTGAGATTTCAGAAGTTGATTGGGATGCAGAGGATAGTGATAAAGGTAGTTTTAAGCACTTTATGCTTAAAGAGATATTCGAGCAATCTACTACAATTGAGAATGCATTCAGAGGAAGATTCATAGATTCACTTGGTACATCCAGGTTGGGTGGTTTGAATATGACTACTCAAGAATTGCACAAGATTAAGAAGATTATCTTAATCGCCTGCGGAACATCTTACCATACCTGTATTTTAGGTAAATATTTGATTGAGAAGATGGCTCGTGTGCCTGTACAGATAGATTATGCCAGTGAGTTCAGATATAGAAATCCAATCATACAAGAGGACACACTTGTTTTTGTCATAAGCCAATCAGGTGAAACTGCTGATACTATAGCAGCCTTAAGAGAAGCAAAAGCCAAAGGTGCTAGGGTGCTTGGAATTACTAATGGCATTGGATCGACGATCTCGAGAGAGACGGCCGGTGGTACTTATATTCACGCCGGTGTTGAAGTCGGTGTAGCATCTACGAAAGCATTTACATCACAGGTTACGATACTCTATCTTTTAGGCATTCGTTTGGGCCGTATGCGTAATCTTTCGCATGGTGATGGGCTGTTCTACATTAATGAGTTAAAGAAGATACCTGCTAAAATAGATTTAATAACTCAGCAAAGTGAAAGAATTAGAGAGATTGCTAAATCCTTTGTCGATTCAAAAAATGCTCTATTCTTAGGTCGTGATGTACATTTCCCGGTTGCTCTGGAAGGTGCATTAAAATTGAAGGAAATCTCCTACATTCATGCAGAAGGTTATCCTGCAGCTGAGATGAAGCATGGTCCTATTGCTCTTATTGATGAAGAGATGCCTGTTGTGGCTATTGCCCTGAAGGATGTTTTGTATGATAAGGTTTTCTCTACCCTTCAAGAAGTGAAAGCTAGAAAGGGAAGATTATTCACGATTGCAACAGAGGGTGATGATCAACTCGATAAGATTTCTGAGGAAGTTATCTATATTCCTCATACTATTCATGAACTCCAACCGTTGCTATCTGTTATCCCACTACAATTACTTGCATATCATGTTGCAGACTTAAGGGGACTTGATGTAGATCAGCCAAGAAATCTTGCGAAGTCTGTTACGGTTGAATAAATTGTAGAATTATCAGCAACTCAGGGGAGTAGGTGATGAAAAAGATGAGCAATCCTGCGAATTGCCAGCAACTCAGGGGAGTCGCTGTACGGCAAAGTAAAGCAAGTGCCCTCACTTGCTTATAGCTCGAAGAGCTATTCTGTTGTGTCCAATGTAACAGCAACGACAAAGTAAAGCAAGTGCCCCCACTTGCTTATAGCTCGAAGAGCTATCCAAAGTAACAGATTGTAGTTGTTAAGAATGGAAGAGCA
>JAVCCX010000163.1 GCA_030765245.1 Candidatus Zophobacter franzmannii
CTGATAACTTTTTTCATGTTGCAACCTAAGAATGAAAGTAAAGTTATGCATAACATTATTTTCACACTGTCTTCCTCTATCGGTATATTCGCTCTGTGGGTGATGTTTAGTTATTTAATTGGGACCCCTTTATTCTATCAAGGCGTCAATGTTCCTATGTCATTAGTTACATCTATTACAATTCTGTTAGTTAGTCTTGCAATCAGTTTCAAGCACTCAAGTAGTAGTTTTCTCAGTATATTTTCACCTGGACATCGCATTAGAGAAGATGGGAAAAAGTTCTATTTTGTCCGTTCTATGTTGATATATCTTCTAATCTCTGCTAGTATTGGTGCTGTTGGGATTATATATCTTCGCATGCAAATTGCATCAGCTAAACAAGCAGCCCAAGAAGAGCTATCCTATATTGCTGAAATGAAGACCCAGCAGATACAGGACTGGAATGTGGGGCAAAAGAATGACGTTCACTTTCTGTTAGGTGCTAAAGATATACAAAGAAAGTCTTTAGATTACATATTGAACCCTAATAGTAGTGAAGCTTCGGAAAGAGTGAAGAGAGTTAGTCAACATCTCAGAGGGTACTATAATTTCTGCTCTATTAGGCTGTATTCTGTTGATGAATCCCTTCTTTTTTCTAATGAAGATGATCTGCATCCAATCCCTTCTAACATTTCTGAGATAAAGAGGAAACTTACTGAAACTAAGAAAATCTATTTTGAAGATTTACATAATACGGATTGGGGCGATGGTGATGAAAAAGCACGGATCCATCTAAATATCTGGTCTCCTGTTTTCTCAGCCGAAACGGGTAACTTGGAAGGTGTGTGGCAACTTTCTCAAAATGCTGATAACTTCCTATTTCCTATTATACAATCATGGCCAATGCCATCAAAGACAGCAGAGACTTTGTTAATCAGGAAAGAAGATGATCGTGTTGTTTTTCTAAATGAGTTAAGGCATAAAAAAAATACTGCCCTAGAGCTTTCATTCCCTTTAGGAGAGAAGCATGATTTACCTGCTCAATTGGCTATTAATGGGGTTGAAGCTGTTGTTGAAGGTTTAGATTATCGCAAGGTAAGAGTACTCGCTGCCCTTAAAAAGATTGAGTTTACTCCGTGGTATATGGTCTCGAAAGTAGATTTAGATGAGATTTATTCACCTATCTATAATGGTGCAACGGCAATTGGAAGTGTGCTCTTTGTTCTGTTTTTATTAATTGCATTCATTATAGCCTATTTCCAAAGAAGAAGGGAGATGTTTGACAATCTAAAAATAGCAAACGAATGGAAATCTACCTTTGACTCTGTGAATGATATTGTTTGGCTTTTAGATAAAGACTGCAATATTATAAGAGCAAATGCAGCTACCAAGCAAATATTCAATCTTGACCCAACAGAGGTAGAAGGTAAACATTGTTGGACAATTGCCCACCAAACAAATGAAATACCGGAAGAATGTCCTATAGATATTATGGAAATTGGCGAAGGTAGAGCAACCATGGAAATGGAATTAGATGATAAATGGTTCACCGTTTCTTTGGACCCAATTTATAATAAAGACAATGAACTTGAAGGAATTGTTCACATTATAAGGGATGTTACAGAAAAAAGAAAAGATGAAGAGAAGATAAAACAGCTCAACGAAACACTTGAACTTAAAGTTGAAGAAAGAACTGCTCAATTGACATATGCAATCAAGGAACTGGAATCATTTTCTTACTCAGTTTCTCACGACTTAAGAGCCCCACTTCGTGGGATTGATGGATTAAGTCTCATTCTTCTGGAAGATTATGAAAGTTCTCTGGATCCTCTTGCAACAGAATATCTGAAGCGGATTAGATCTGATGCAAAGCACATGGAAGAGATTATTGATGCAATGCTTTCTTTAGCCAAAACTTCAAGGGCAGAGATGTTGGTAAGTAGGAACAATTTAAGTGTTATGGTAAATGAAATAGCTAAAACACTAACAATCCAAAACCCTAATCGGAATATTACCTTTATAGTAGAACCAAATCTACATGCCAATTATGATAAGAAATTGATGAACATTCTGCTCATGAATCTATTATCAAATGCTGTTAAATTTACTAAAAATGAGGAAGAAGCAGTTATTGACTTTGGTAGCATGATTATGAATAATGAATTGACATATTATGTCCGAGACAATGGGGTTGGTTTTGATACAAAATATAAAGATAAACTTTTCAAGACTTTCCAGAGATTGCATGCACAGAAAGATTTTGATGGTACCGGTATTGGTCTTGTAACTGTAAAAAGAATTATTGAGCGACACGGAGGAACGATCGATGTTGACTCAATACCTAACGAATACACTGTATTCTATCTCACTCTAAAGGAGACAAAATGAAAATAAAGAAGATTCTTCTGGTTGAAGATAATCCAAGCGATGTTATTCTGACAAAGAGAGCATTGCATAAGAGCCATATTTATAATGAAATGATAATCGCAGAGGATGGAGAAGAAGCTCTGGATTATATCTTTTGTAGAGGTGAATATAAAGACAAAGACCCTGTTGACTTACCTACAATAATCTTATTGGACCGCCATCTTCCGAAAGTGGATGGGTTTACTGTTTTAAAGGAGCTTCGATCTAATCCCAAAACTAAGCGATTACCAATAATAGTTATGACATCTTCCAAA
>JAVCCX010000061.1 GCA_030765245.1 Candidatus Zophobacter franzmannii
CTTGTACCCTTTTTGGTCATGTAATCACCGTAAGTCCCAGCAGAAAACCAAGTCTTGTTATCAGAGTCTGTTTTAATACTCTTTACTGCATTGAAGCCGATACAGTCAGTCTTTAGCTTAACCCAAACCCCATCTTCGTAGAAGAGAACACCTTCACCCCAAGTAGTAGCACAAATCTTGTTCTCAATTTCCTTAAAGGATGTAATATTCAATATATCCAAGCCACTATCACCTAAGCCCCATGTGGCCTCAATCACACCTGTGAGTGACATATTGGCAATACCAATATCTATGTTGTCTGTATAAATCATACTGTCTTCATCCCATATCCCAAAGCTTAGCCATAATTTGTTATATGAGTCGATGAAAATTGTTGAAACCGGAGGAAACATATTAGAATTAATTTCAGTAATAACTGAAGACTGAAGGGAATCAGGGAATTCTGTAACAACAAATGCTCCACTCTTAGTCCCAATGGCAAGGATATCATCTTTAGTTGATAACACAGTAACCATATTATCGGGCAATTGAGAATTATCAGCATCCCATGTATTCCAGGCAGAATTAATTGAAAGTGAATCTCTATGGACATAAGAGATCCCCATATTAGTAGCCATGACAAGATAATCACTTTTTGTAAGGACTAAATCTAAGATATTATCACTGACAAGCCCACCACTTGTTAGTTCAACAGTATATTGACTTAAAAGAAGAGGAAATGATAGGTCTTCATGGGTCTGATAAATACCTAATCCACCATCTGTAGCAACATAGAATAGACCATCAAGAATTATTTTACTAACCTTATTAGATGGAAGCCCTAACAATTCTTCATCTATAACTGTGACCTTTCCATCTGAATTAAGGATGTTTATACCTTTATTATAGACACTTAACCAGTATGATTCCGTTTCAGGACTGTATGCAAGAGCTCTGATATCATTAGCTCCAAGTCCATTAATATTGTTGATTGTTCGGATTCTCTCAAATGAGTCGCGTGCGAATGGGTCTGAGGAATCTTTTTGGTAGATGTCAAGCCCACCCCAACTCGCTATGCTCAGTTGATTATTTGTATATGTAACATCAAATATATGTGTTGTGTTTGTAAACGTCTCCCAGTCATTAGTAGATGCAACTGATGAGAAGAAAATAGTTGTAAGCAAAATGCTTAGGATAAAAGCTTTCTTTATCATTTCTTCGACTCCTTCTTAAGGATAGAATATAGAACTATTAGTAGTGTAACAATCAATAGTACCATAACAGTGAGTAGTATTTTCTTGGAAGAGAAAGAAAACCCCAGGGCAATAAGTCCAAACAGCAAGGTAAAGAAGTAAGCGGCAAAAGATATTGTTCGTTGCGAAAGACCATAATTCAGTAAAATATGATGAAAATGCTCTTTATCCGCAGCAAAAATACTCTTTTTATTCTTTATTCTCCTGAATACAGCTAAAAAAGTGTCTAAAAGAGGAACTCCCATTACCGTAATTGGGATCATCAATGTTATTGCCGTAATTCCTTTTAATTGTCCTGTTCCAATTGTTGCCAATGATGCTAAATTCAACCCGATTAGCATACTACCCGTATCGCCCATGAATATTTTTGCCGGATGGGAATTCTCTTTTAAGAATGCTGTGCATCCTGCGATTAAAACTAAGGATAAATACATTACATAAATATTGTTATACTTTACTCCTACAAAGAAAAGAATAATTGATGAGACACTACCGATTCCTGCTGCTAAGCCATCAATCCCATCAATAAGATTTAGAGAGTTTATGATTAGTAAATACCAAAAAATGGTTACAGGAAAGGACATCATCCCTAACTGGAACTCTGAACCAAAGGGATTTGTAATTTCCATTATTCTGAAGCCTGCAAAATATAGAAATACTGCGATAATTATCTGGTAGAAGAGCTTTGTGTAAGCATTAAGCTTGAATTTATCATCTATTAAACCAAGGATCATAATCCAGAGTCCTGAAACTGCTAAAGCTCCCACCTGGTCTTTATAGTCATGATCGGGGTATATCAAATAGAACACAAATTGAGCAAGGATTATAGGAATTCCAAAGGATAAACCACCACCACTAGGGATTATCTTTAAGTGAATCTTTCGAGCCTCAGGTTTATCTACTATCCCTAATTGTTTAGATAGCTTATGATTTAAGGGAATCACTAACAAAGTTAGTAGAAAAACTCCTATAAATACAGAGGTTAGCTCAATTATTTGAGTATAATTCAAGGTACTCCCTTACCATTCTCTCTTCTTCAAAATGTTCTTCTATAAATTTATGGGCATTACTACCCATCATTTTAATCAACTTAGGGTCTCTAATGAACCTAATAATCAGTTCTGCCAGAGCTACATAATCTTTTGGTGGATAGAGATACCCGGTAACACTATTTACGATTACTTCTCTCATGCCAATTATATCTGTGCCTAAACAAGGTAAGCCGGAATATCCTGCTTCACAAACAGAAAGTGGTAAAGCCTCATACAAAGATGATGAACAATATAGGTCACTTTGATTCAGTAGTTCCTCTACATCATCCCTCCACCCCTCTAATTTCACAACATCCTGCATACTTTTATAGTCAATATACCGTTGGCAATCTTCCTGAAGTTCTCCATCACCTACGAGAGATGCTTTGAACTGATATCCCTGTGTTTTGACCAGGTTCAGTGCTTTGAGAAGAGTTAAAGGATCCTTTTGCTCATCGAAACGCCCCACAAAGACAATTGAGATAGGGAATTCAGTCTTGGCTTCCTTGACTCGTAGCCTATCAAAAGGAATGCCATTGTATATAGTTGCCAGTTTCTTTTTGGCATACCAAAAAGCTTTTCTATATCCCATATTCACAGAAATAAGTTTGTCTGCTAAGGATGATGCATACATTTCAAGAAGATAATAGATAACTTTAGATGGAGGTTTAACATACGGATGAAATGCAACTCCATGAATAGTATGAACAATAAAGGGAGTCTTTGTCATTTTAGCCGCTAACCGGCCAAACAAACCAGACTTAGATGAATGAGTATGAACGATATCAAATTGTTCTTGTCTACAAACCTTCAAGATTTGTCTAAATGCTCGTACATCTGAGAATCCAAGTTCTCTCCTAAGACCCTTAATCAAATGCACTGTCACACCTAGTTTCTTAACTTCTGTGATCAGAGATTCTTCTCTATCAAAGGGATCTTCAGCACATATGAGATGGGCTTCATATATATTCTGATCAAGTCCTTTGAAAATACTTAACGAAATCCTTTGGACTCCTGAGAGAATAGGTAATAACTGGATGTGAGCTATTTTCTTCTTCAAATTTATACCTTTATAGTTAGTTTTTTTATTAGGTTTTCTGTTTGTTCTCTTCGTGTGTAACCGTAAGGGATCTTAAAATTCTGATGCTTTAATGCATCCTCACCTATAATTTTCAATATCAATTCTTCAATTTTGGCTTGATCTTCCATATTGCAGATGTTGTCATGACCATGAGCTCTAAGTTTTTTCGCTGCCTCACCGTCTTCAGGAAGCATAGCGAGTATTGGTTTCTGTGCTCTTAAATACTCAAACAACTTACCTGTTATAACACCTTCACCATTTTCAGAAGCTATAAATAGTAGTAGTACTTCGGCATCAAACATCGACTGAATTGCTTCAGGGTGTGTAACCTGTGGTATCAATTCAATAACAGTTGAAAGTTCTTCCTGTTCTAAAAGCTCCTTGGCTTCTTTAAAATAATTACCAATAAATCTGAATCTTACACTTTCTGGGAGTAAATTCTCTTTCTTAAGCTTCATAATCGCCTGGATAAAATGTTTAGGTGATCTATTCCGATAGAAATTGCCAATGTAACTAAAAGTTATTACATCTTTTTGCTTAGTTTCTTCTTGGATAGTTGTAAAATCACTCTCATCCCACCCATTGTAAAGTACTGAGATTTTATCTTTTAAATCGCTTCCAAATCGAGTACACAATTGCTCTTTCATAACTTCACTAACGACAGTTACATGGCTTGCATGCTTTAGTAACCTTCTTTCCCATAATACTGCTAATGATTTTAAAGGCAAGATATTGTCATCATAAGGATTTATTGTCCAGTGGTCTCTATAATCGAGGATCAAGGGTACTCCTCGATGCTTTGAGATATAATAACCAACTAATCCAGAGGTATATGGTCCCATTGTCGCGAAGATATAACTGTATCTTGAAAATTTGGAGACTTTCAGTCCCTTCAAAACAGCAGGTAGTAACCAACCGATTTTGTCATCAATCGGGAAGTATCTTTTAATCCCGACTTTTGATTTCTCTGGCAAGTTGAAATAAAAACTACTCTTAGTAGGACCTTGACTCTTCACCTTCTTAACCATGTACATAGGATCTAAGGAAGATGTAGCATATCTATTTCGTTCAAAACACTCATTTAAAAGAGTTTCATCAGTTGAGTGATAAAATATGTCATTAACAGTCAAGACATCACATTCAATCCCGTTCTTTGTGAGATATTTAATAGTTTTGCAGGGTCTTTGAACTGCAGGTCCACCTAAAGGGGGATAAAAATATGCGCAGAACAACATCTTAGGGCTCGGTTTAAGCAAATCAATGTTGGTAAGTAATTCGGATTCTTTTAATGCCCAATTAGCATTTGTTTCTATAAAACTTTTGGCACAAAGAGATAATGCTTCGTACTTTAATGTATCCAGTGCTAACAGCTTTTGAGCTGCAACAACAAGTGCTTGAGTATTGTACTCAATGTATTCAACACAATTATGGGATGTAGGGAAAAACTCTTTCAAATAGTTGAAATCATTGGTAACTACCGGTAATCCACATTGAAGATACTCGAGTGTTTTTAAAGGTAACGCCTTTGTATATCGCTTAAGATTTGGATTAAAGAGCGATATCCCTATCTTTGACTTTTCAATGTATTCTTTAGCTTGCGAGGGACTTACTTCTCCAACAACCATAAAGTTTTCTTCTAAATTCTTCTTAAGAATAGATTCCTGAAGTGTGATATGGAGCGCGTGATTAATTCTACCGACTACAACGGTTTTTATTTCGGGATAGATTCTCTTAAGCTTTTCGGTAGCTCCTAATAGCTTGAATATACCCCTTTCTTGTGTCACTCCACCTACATATACAATGTCATATTGCTTTTCAACATCAGAATTGACGCCCTTAGATACCGGGTAATTTTCTAATACTATTGTACTTATCCCAAGTCGTTGGTATCTTCTTTTTATCAGCTTATTAACTGCTAATATTAAATCAAACGACTTAACTAATTGGTTTTCAATGATTGAATAGACCCTCTTCGCTATTAATCTAACTATTCCACTATATTTCTCACTAAATGCTTCACTGAAATACTCATGACAGTCATATACAAGTCTGCAACCGGTTTTACTTCTAATTGATTTACCAACAAGCATCGTTAGAGGTTCGACGCAAACAACCATATCAGGCTGATATGCTAAACCAACTCTTCTTAATTCTAGGAGATTATCGACCAGACCTTGATCATTGAGTTTTACAGTTTGTATCTCAGCATTATCTGACTCATCACCCTTAAACCCTATAATTGTAACACTGTGTTTAGTAGATAGTGTTTTGGCAAGTTTACCGTAAAGTCTTACATCATCAATACGATGAGAGTTGGTTATGATTAAGATGTTCATTTTGTGTCAGTTGCTGAAAACTTTATATAGACCTTAGCATCTTTGGCAATGTTCGTAAAATGGATACTGTTTTTTTGGCTTGTATATTCGGCTCCGACAATCTCTGAGATAACCTTGCTTCCTAAAATTTTGAAAGTGAAGTTCTCGAAAGCCTCTTGAAAATCAATACTGAGTTCAAACTCTTCTTCAAAAGCAACAACTTCTGCTCTCTTCTTCCACCATTTATTAATCTCCATTAAGGTACCCTTATATGCAAATTCATCAGTAATATTCTCTAACATAAAATTATATAGTTTACCTTGAAAAGGAACTTCAATAAAGTTGGGAAGTTTCATGTCGCTGCATAGTAACCCTTTACTCTTCTTTACTTCATCCAAGCAAATTTTGAAGAATATTTTAGCTTGTTTAAACATCACTGTTTTGTAATGACCTAGAATTAATGCATCATCATTGTAGTTAACAGGATAGGAATAATAGTCAGATCTATATTTTGCTGTTATAGGCTTGTAAGGAAATACCATACCTTTTGGGAACCCAACTTTATTTATAAAAGCGTCAGAGCTATCATATAGTAAGCCAGCCCTACCAGCTTTTGATAGTGTAGATGAATCTGTTTTATAATCACTATTTCTAACGCCGGCACTCTTGGTAGTTGCTATCTTTAATCTCTTCTCATTTGTACACAGTTGGTCGATGCTTTCTTTTTCCGGGAAGGAGAGGAGTGAGACATCTTGCTCAGATTGTTCAAGTTCTTGAATTACACCTTGTAGATCCTTATCGTTAAAAAGATAGTCTGTAAGGATATCATCATCCACAGCAATAAACCAAGAAGAGTTAATCCCGTACTTACTCTCTATATCAGAGTATTCTTCAAAACTCCAATACTGCTCCTCATTTCTAAACATATAAAGGTAGATGCTTTTCATCTGCCTAGCATAGATGGAGAACTTAAACTTTGGTATCAACATGAGAATATCTAAAAAAGAGTTGAATATCTTTGGATATGTCCACATTTTCAATTTGTTAGCTGTGTGACTTGCAGCAAAGGCAAAATCTTCACCGGAAGGCCAATAATCTTTCTTTAGAAGGTAAAAACCCTTCTTCTCAAGTATAATCCGTAATGAATGCTCAAAAGACTGCAAGTATTCAGATACAAAAGGTTTATCGAAGTCCTGATAGAAGTAACTATCTTCAGGATTAAACTGGCCATCCTCATCACTTCTAATCTCTTTTTCCTTTGAAGATAGAAAGAACATGATATTACCGATTAAATCAAAGTTATACTTCGCAATTACTATGTACTCATTGCTCATGATTTTAACCGGTGTATCAACTGGATTTTGGGAAAGTATCGGTACTTCTGAAATTAGTTTTACGTTGCGTTTAAGCTTTTCTATCCGTCCACTTTTGATCTTGTCTAAATTGTATATTTCTTCATCAAAAGGGATCATTATAACTGGTCGTTTCAAGGCAAAGGAAACAACTGTCCTATCGTCTGGAGTAGTTTGGGAATAGTAAAGAAGAGTGTCTGTTGTAATCAATCTATTGAAACTATCGATGTAGCGGAATTGATAACCTAAAGTATTGAGTAAATACTCAATTGAGGCTTTTATAAACAAGGAATGCCTCTTTAATTCAGGATCAACATAAACTGCAATCATTTTTCTTCCTTCTTAAATTTCAAACACAAGCAAGTTCTTCACTATTTTAGAGTTTACCATTAACAGGCAACAGATAGCGGTCAAGAGTTTTTCAGTAAAATTTTAACTGATTTAACTGCAAACACATAGCGTTACAAGATATGAATATTAAAATAGAAATTAGAAGTTGAAATTATAAACTGTTTAACCTAAGTATTGGGTAGCAAAATGCTTTATAGAATATTCCTCTCGATGATTTTCCCGCTCTTACTGTCAGTTAAGCCGTCCTTAATATCATAAGCAATCTCACCCATAACAAATGTCTTAGTAATCTTACAGCTCATCTCAATGCCGGAATAGTTCGATTCTTTGTCATCCACAATATAAGTGCTGTTTGGATCTAAAAGAATGAAGTCTGCGTCAGCTCCTTCCTCTATGCTCCCCTTGCGTGGGTAAATGTTCATTGTTCTAGCTGCATTTTCAGAAATCAAGTTAATGAACTGGCTCATCTGTGCCTTTGGATTACTGAAAAACTTTGTAAAGAGAAATGGGATATGATGTGGATAATCATCTGAATTACTAGTAGGTAAATCTGAGTTTCCAATCATATTTTTATCACTATAGCCGTAGTGGGTGGCTAAAATACTTGCGCGACAGAACTTAAACATATCTTTTAAGTTATTCCGTTCTTCATTTCTTTTCTGATAAGAACGGGCAAATATCATTTCCACAAGGTCTTGATTGTATAAATGGAGGAAATACTCAGGCTTCAAATCAAAGCTAATATCAAATCTTTTCTGGGCTGAAATAAGGTAGTTTATTGATTTGAAAGTATTAGTATTAGTGAAATGGATTGGGTTATCTAAAGAACGACGAACAATTTTAGTGAGTGAATTAATCTGAACCTCAGAAAGACTCTCCTCATCCATCATATCTTTTATTGGGTATCCCTCAGTTTCTTCGATTGCATTAATAGAGATAAGCATCTCTTTATCAGGGATGTCAGAGAAAAGGTCATTTATTCCACTGTAACTAAAGAAGTCTATGTCTTCGCAATTTGTTAGTGTATATAGCTGGAAACCGAGAGTTCCAGAATCCCATAACTCTTCCATATCTTCAAAGTAAAATGGAGCTTCTTTAGAGTCTACTTTAGCCCAAAGTCCGAAGTTTACAACCGGATCCTTAATGCTGCTTTTAGTATCTTCAAAGTCATCTCTAGTCACCAATGCTTCGTAATCTCCTACAGGACATTCGATAACTGTTGTGAAACCACCCTTAACTGCCATTCTTCCCAGTTCATTGAAAAGGTCACCCTCACCATCTCTTTGTGTAAAATGCACCTGACCATCAATAGCACCGGGAATTAGATACATTCCATCTGCATCGATTATTTCATCGATTTGCTCGTCTTCAATTTCTTCATCGCTAATTTTTACGATTTTGTCACTGAAAAGCACATTGAAAGGTTTAAGTTTCTTGTTACTTTTGGGCAATAGTACATTGCGTATAAGTTTCATTACCAAGCACCTATAAAGTTATTTACCATATGTAATCTCTGTTTCACGAGTTTACAAATTTAATCAATGTTGTCAATGTTTAACAGCAAAATGCATATACTTTTTTTGTTTTATCTATGATTTGGATTCTTTTTTGTTGAGAATGGAGATTAAGAGATTTTGATATATCTATTATTTTTTAAGTTGATTGCTTTAAAAAGTTCGCCAAATGAGGGCTCTTCAATATAAAATTCACTATACCCTACTCCAATTTGTTCCAAGTAATGTGAATCAGAGTTTCTGATTAATTGATACTTCTCTACGAGTGGGAAGTTTGTTTTAAGCCTCACAACCTTACATTTAGCACTTATACCGAGAGTCTTAAAGTTTAAGTCAGGGGGTATAAACCCTAACTGGCCTAACAAACTATAGGCAGTTGCATCAACATGAGCCGGGAAACAGAATCCACCATACTCGATCACTGCATCCACTGCTTCATTCAGAGACCAGAGTGAGGAGTTAATCAATGCTCTCTCCTCCATCCCAAGAATGTTCTCATCTTTATCAATAATCACCTGGTCACCGAAGAAATCAGGATTGTTCTGTACGGGGAGAAGAGAGTTAAATACTTTTGCATCGAACAATAGTGCATGTTCTAAATCAGGGAAAATACCAATCAGATGAATCTCTTCAGCCGTTTGAATTTCCACGCCGGGAAATACGACAATACCGGCTTCTTCCCCTTTTGCAATGTATGCATCGCAATTCTTAAGGGAGTTATGATCAGTAATTGCAATAATATCCAATCCGCTTTCCTTCACTTTTTCTATTACTGATGCAGGAGACATCTCCAGTCCACCACATGGTGAAAGAACTGTGTGCAGATGCAAGTCTGTCTTATAAAATTGCATTAGTTATTCAGTAGTGTGTATATTTTCCCAGTAAGATCAAACACAGTTAAAGGGCTAGTAAGGAGGATTATTCCCTCTTCACGGGCTTTATCAATCACGGATTGTTCAGGGATAATATCTTTTGCAAAAAGGATAACTGGAATCTCTGTCATGGAGGCGACAGCGATTGTGTTAAGATGGCGCATAATAGTAACCCAAATCTGATTGGGTTGAGAAGAACCCATGACATCAGACAGTAGATCAGACACATAACCATTTTCAATTTGAGTCTTTGTAATATCCAAATCTGGAGTAAGGTTAGTCATTTCTATATTCTTTAATATGGTTTCAACGCTGATAGCCATTTTATTACCTATTCCTTTGTTTTTTTTAAAAGTACAATGCAATCATCGAGAGTAGCTTTACCTTGGACTATATCTTCAGCAAGACTGAAGCAATTGGGAGATCCGCAAGCAGAGCAGTTAATCCCCGGTAATTTTGCCAGAATCTCGTTCAATTTTTTCATTTTAACAAGTGCCAGCTTTATATCTTGGTCAAGTTTCATCATTGAGCGAGGGAAAATAGGATCTACAGCGAAAGCACCCTGTTTATGAAGTTCAACAACTCCACCATCATCATAATCTATCTTCTTTGCTTGTTTAGAGAGTTTTTTAATCCTACTCATTGCTACAAATGGGTTCTCAACATTGAGTACGCCACCGACACAACCATTCTTACAGCTTCTTATAACAATGTAGTCATACTGGTCGAGGTAGTGATCTTCAACTTTTGATAGCACATCCTTCACATTATCTATCCCATTTACTGAGAGAGTTCGAATATCTTTGCAATCTACAAGGTCAGCTTCAATCCCGGATAGAGTCCATGAGAGACCGGCGGCATAGGCTTCAAACTCTGTATCAAGCTCGACACCGGTATTTAGTATCTGC
>JAVCCX010000386.1 GCA_030765245.1 Candidatus Zophobacter franzmannii
CTAACGGTTCATCATCACAGGCTACTATCTGTAGTGGTAGTTAGCTCTTATGGCTGCCGGTGTACCTATCAAATCAGCTGTTGCTGGTATTGCTAACGGTCTTATCATGGAAGGCGATGACTATGTAGTTCTCACTGATATCATGGGACTCGAAGATCACCTTGGTGACATGGATTTCAAAGTTGCCGGTACTAAAGACGGTATCACTGCAATGCAGATGGATATAAAAATTGATGGTATCACAAAAGATATCATGACTATCGCTCTTAAGAAAGCTCTTGTTGCCAGATTGCACATTCTCGAACAGATGAATGCTACAATCGCTGAGTCAAGAACTGAGCTTTCACCTTATGCTCCAGCTATCGAAGCTATCAGCGTTCCGACTGATAAGATCGGCGAAATTATCGGCCCTGGAGGAAAGAACATCAAAGCTATCATCGAAGCTACTCAGTGTGAGATTGATATTCAAGATAGCGGACTTGTTCGCATCTTCTCAACTAACGGCGCTGGAATGAAACAAGCTAAGATGATGATTAGTAACATTTATAGAGATCCTGAAATGGATAAAATCTATGAGGGTGTTATCACTCGCGTAGAAGGCTATGGTGTATTTGTTAAATTCATGGGTGGCTGTAAAGAGGGCTTAGTTCATGTATCTAAGCTTGACGAAAGAAGAATCAGTAGCCCTGCATCATACCTCCATATAGGTGATGTTGTGAAGGTTAGATATATTGGCTCTGATAATGGTAAGGTTTCTATTTCAATGGTAAACATCGAGGGTAACCCTCAACCTGACGAAGCTGCACTCGCACCTGCTCCACCAAGAGAACATAATGACAGAGACAGTAGAGGTGGTGGCAGAGGAAGATATGATAACCGCCGTGGTGGCTCTGGTGACAGAGACCACAGAGGTGGTGGCGATAGAGATCGTAACAGAAGATAATCAAGGTAATCAAATGGATTATAAGATAAAAGATATTTCACTCCATGCCTTCGGGAAAATGGAGATTGAGATTGCTGAAGTTGAAATGCCGGGTTTGATGGCACTTCAAAAAAAGTATGGGGCTACCAAGCCCCTTGCTGGTGCTAAGATTACAGGTAGCTTGCACATGACTGTGCAGACTGCTGTATTGATTGAAACGCTGGTTGTCCTGGGTGCTGAAGTACGCTGGGCAAGTTGTAATATCTATTCTACTCAGGACCATGCTGCTGCTTCAATTGCAAAGCAAGGTATTCCTGTGTTTGCCTGGAAAGGTGAAACTTTAGAAGAATACTGGTGGTGTACCAAACAAGCTCTTACCTGGGGTGAGTCTGACGGACCTGACTTGATTGTCGATGATGGTGGTGATGCCACTCTCATGGTTCTTGAAGGTGCTCGTCTCGAGTTAGAATACGCTAAAACAGGTAAACTTCCTGAGATTACAACTGATAACCGCGAGTTCTCAATCCTTCAAAAAGCAATCCTCGATGATGTTATTGAATTCCCAACAAAGTGGCAAAATGCAGCTGAAAAACTTAAAGGTGTCAGCGAAGAAACAACCACGGGTGTTCATAGACTATATCAAAGAATGGAATTGGGAGAATTGCTCTTCCCAGCTATAAATGTAAACGATTCAGTTACTAAATCTAAGTTCGATAACACATATGGTTGCAGAGAATCATTAGCTGACGGTATCAAACGCGGTACCGACATCATGATTGCCGGTAAACAAGTTGTTATTTGTGGTTATGGTGATGTTGGTAAAGGCTGTGCAAAGTCAATGTACGGTTTCGGAGCTAGAGTTATTGTTACTGAGATTGACCCGATTTGCGCTCTTCAAGGTGCAATGGATGGATTAACTGTAGCCCCTATAGAAGATTACCTTAAGACTGCTGACATTTTTGTAACTGCGACAGGTAATAAAGATGTAATTACATTCGAACATATGGCTGCAATGAAAGATCAAGCAATTGTCTGTAACATTGGTCACTTCGATAATGAGATTCAAGTTGATAGAATGCTTGAGCAACCCGGGGTTCAGAAAGTTAATATTAAACCTCAGGTGGACAAGATTGTATTCCCTGATGGTCACTGCATCATCCTTCTTAGCGCAGGTAGATTAGTGAACCTTGGTAATGCAACAGGTCACCCATCATTTGTAATGAGTAATTCATTTACAAATCAGGTGTTAGCTCAGTTGCAACTTTGGGAAAACAAACTTGAAAACATTGTTTATCGTTTACCTAAGGAACTTGATGAAGAAGTGGCAAGATTACACCTTGACAAATTAGGTGTTATTTTAACTAAATTGTCTCCCGAACAGGCAGAGTATATCGGTGTCCCTGAAAATGGACCATACAAACCTGAGCATTATAGATATTAAGAAAATTATAGATGGAGGATTTAATGGATGTAATTAAAAAGATTCATGATAAAACTGCTGTAATCGGTATCGTCGGCCTTGGTTATGTAGGTTTACCTATGGCTGTAGCAGTTGCGAGAAAGGGTTATAAAGTACTTGGTGTAGATGTGAGCGACCATGCTGTTACATCTGTAAATAAAGGTGAGAACTATATTGGTGATGTGGATGATGCTGAACTTAAAGATCTTGTTGAAAAAGGTCTCATAAGTGCATCTATTAGTTATGATCCGCTTGTAGAAGCAGACGTTATTATGACTGCAGTACCAACTCCTTTAGATAAATACCAGCAACCTAACTCTTCTTATGTTCGTGATTCTACAGATTCATTAGCTGCTGTAGTATCAAAGTACACTCTTATCATCCTTGAGAGTACTACATATCCAGGAACTACTCGTGAAATAGTTGTTCCTTCTTTAGAAAAGAAAGGATTTGTTATTGGTGAAGATATGTTTGTAGCATTCTCACCAGAGCGTGTTGATCCTGGAAATCCTGACTATAGTACTGCTAATACTGACAAAGTTGTCGGTGGTATGACAGCAAAGTGTAATGAAATCTCGAAAGCTTTTTATGAAGCAATTCTCGATGCTCCTATTCATACAGTTTCAACTCCTGAAATTGCTGAAATGGAGAAGATTTATGAAAACACTTTCCGTAATATCAATATTGCTCTTGCTAATGAGATGACAATTCTTTGTGAAAGAATGGGCATCAATATGTGGGAAGTAATAGATGCTGCAAAAACCAAACCATACGGATTTATGGCTTTCTATCCCGGTCCCGGTATTGGTGGTCACTGTATACCTCTCGATCCTTTCTATTTAACATGGAAAGCTCGTGAATATACTTATCATACTAAGCTGATTGAGATTGCAGGTGAGATTAACAACTCTATGCCTGAGTATGTTATACAGCGTGCGATTAAAATACTTAACAAAAAGGGTCTTAGTATCTCTAAAGCTAAGGTGCTAGTTCTTGGTGTTGCATATAAGAAAGATATTGCTGATCCAAGAGAATCTGCGGTTGAAAGAGTTATTCAAGAACTTGAAACCCTAGATGTTAAGTTTGACCTCAACGATCCGTTTGTAGCTAAATTCCATAATGAATTTAATGATAAGCATTATACTACAATTCCCCTTGAAAAACTAGACATTAAGAGTTATGATTTAATCTTAATTGTAACTGCTCACAGTTGTTATGACTATCAATCTATTGTTAATACCGGTGTCCCAATTCTTGATACAAGAAATGGTACTAAAGGTATTAAAGCAGACAACATTACTCTATTATAAACAATTAAAGGGAGTTTGTTTTGTTACAAGCTCCCTAATTTAATATGGCAACACACAAACCTGTAGAAGTACTTGAGCTATTTGGAGAACTAACCCCTTCAAACTCCGGTTATCGTTGGAGAGTAATCTATACTAAATCTAGAGTAGAGAAGAAACTCGCAGAATATGCTCATAGATTAGGTATAAATTACTATCTACCCCTTATAGATAGTGTTAAAGACTATAAGTACCGAAAAGTTACCTTCACAAAACCACTCTTCCCAGGCTACATCTTTATAAAAGCAAATAGTGAAGACATCTCTTATTTGTACAATTCAGGGTGCATTAGTAGTATTCTCAAAGTAAACAATGAATCCAACCTTTTAAAAGAGCTGAATAGTATCTACCGCCTCCGTTCTAAAGGTGCTATCATGTCAGTTGGAAAGTACTTAGATGAAGGTGTTAGAGTTAGAATATTGAGTGGCCCATTTGAAGGATTAACGGGATTTGTAGAATCTCATGAAACTATTGACAAAGTTATCCTAAATGTAGAGATTATCCATCAGTCTATCGTGATAACTGTAAACTCAATTGATATTAAGATAATAGGAGATAGAGGAGTCTAATGAAGAATATTCTTTTAACAGGCGGAACAGGCTATATTGGTTCACATACTGCTGTTGAACTTATCAAAGCTGGATATAATGTTACAATATTTGATAATCTCACCAATAGTAAACTGGAAGTGCTTTCAAGTATTGAGAAGATTACAGGAGTAAAACCAGCATTCGAGTTAATCGACCTTAGGAATATAACTGCCCTTAGAGCCTCATTTGTATTTTTACTAAATTTGATGCAGTAATCCACTTTGCAGGTTCCAAGTCAGTTGGAGAATCTGTAAAGAACCCTCTTGATACCTATGAAACAACCTCTTCAGCACTTTGAACCTACTGCATGTAA
>JAVCCX010000276.1 GCA_030765245.1 Candidatus Zophobacter franzmannii
GACTTTTACAATTGCCAATGTGATTCAGAATGTTGATAAACCGACTCTGATCCTTTCTCACAACAAGACTTTGGCTGCTCAGTTGTATGGAGAGTTTAAGCAGCTATTCCCGAACAATGCGGTTGAGTTTTTCATCAGTTATTATGATTATTATCAACCGGAAGCATATCTTCCGGGAAGAGATATCTATATCGAGAAAGACGCATCCATCAATGAGCAAATAGAGATGCTTCGACTTAGAACTACGATGTCACTTATGGAAAGAAAAGATGTGATAGTCATAGCGAGTGTTTCGTGTATCTATGGTCTCGGTGTTCCAACAGAGTATCGTCAAGCATTCGTAGATCTAGAAGTAGGAGAGGAGATAGATAGGGATGAGTTATTAGAAAAGCTTGTTAACGCTCATTATGGTAGAAATGATATAGCTTTTCAAAGAGGTGCCTTCAGAGTAAAGGGCGATATTGTTGATATATATCCCGCCTATCTCGAGAACAGTATTAGAGTGGAGTTTTTTGGAGATGAGATAGTTAGCCTTAAACGCATAAACCCAATTGATAATAAGGTTATTGAAGTCGTAGATTCTTATCCTGTTTATCCCGCAAACCATTATGTTATGGGAAATGCTGGCTCAAGAGAAGCAATAATATCAATAGAAGGTGAACTCAAGGAAAGAGTTCAATTCTTTAATGATAGGGACATGTTTGTCGAAGCTCAGCGTGTTCATCAAAGGACTAAATACGATATCGAGATGCTTAGAGAGATTGGTTATTGCTCTGGGATTGAAAACTATGCCCGACATATTAGTGGTACAAGACCTGGTGCAACACCTTACTGTTTGATGGATTACTTTCCCGAAGACTTCTTGATGGTGATTGATGAATCTCATGTTACTACATCGCAGGTACGAGCCATGTATGCCGGTGATTACTCTAGAAAGAGAAACCTAATAGATTATGGCTTCAGGCTTCCCTCCGCTTTTGATAATAGGCCATTAAAGTTTGAAGAATTTGAGAGAAACTTACATCAGGTTGTCTATATGTCTGCGACTCCTGGTGACTATGAACTTGATAAAACCAAAGGTGAGATTGTAGAGCAGGTAATTAGACCGACAGGACTTGTAGATCCAGAAGTCGAGATTAGACCTGTGGATACGCAGGTAGACGATCTTCTTCACGAGATTAATTTAATGGTTAAGAAGAAGTATAAGACCCTGGTTACAACATTAACAAAGCGGATGTCAGAGGACCTTACAACATACCTTCAGAATGCAGGAGTTAAAGTTTCCTATCTGCATAGTGAGATTGATACGATCGGTAGAGCAAAAGTGATCCGTGACTTAAGACTCGGAGAGATAGATGTGATCGTAGGTGTTAACTTGCTTAGAGAAGGCTTGGATATGCCGGAAGTAGCCCTTGTTGCCATCCTTGATGCTGATAAGACAGGGTTTCTTCGTTCTACTCGGTCGATTATCCAGACTGCCGGTAGAGCTGCTCGTAATGTAGATGGTAAGGTTATCCTTTACGCAGATGTGCATACTAATGCTATCCAGACTGCTATGGGAGAGATGAACCGTAGGAGAGAAAAGCAGATAGCCTACAATGTAGCACATAATATCAAACCAACTACAGTTTACAAATCAATAGAGCAGATTATGCAATCAACCTCCGTTGCTGAGGGTTATTCTAAATACGGTGATGATAAAAAAGATAAGAAGAAACAAAAGCTAGGTATTGAAGACCTGAGTGATACTGAAGCTATCATCGACATGTTGACTCAGGAGATGAAAAAGGCTTCCGCTGCACTTGATTTTGAAACCGCAGCTTCATTAAGAGATAGGATATGGGAAGTTCAGAGTATGGAGTCACAAAAGAAGCAATTAAACATATCGAGACTCAGATAATCATGGAGAGACGCTATCCTCGAATTATTGTTTTAGATTTGAAAATGCTGAAGGTTGATGGGATGGAAGTCTTGAAGAGATTGAAAGAGAATGAGCAAACAAAAGAGATTCCTGTAGTTATATTATCATCTTCCACATTGGAATCAGATATGGAGACTTGTTATGCCTTAGGTGTAAATAGTTTTGTTTCTAAGCCTGTAAAAGTAGAGGAATACTTTGATACCTTAAAACATATTAGCAGTTATTGGCTTAAACACAATAAGACACTAATCCGTTAATTACTTAGAGACTCTTCCCTTTTTCGAAAAGCTAATTCTATTCTCAGTGCCTTTCAATAACCTATCGATATTGGACTTATGCCTGATAATGATAAATAGAACCATCAGCCCTAACAATATCAGTGTTGGGAGACTACCAAAGTCACTCTTAATATTCTGATATAAAACAATCCCAAAAGCAGTTAGCCCGGCTAAAATGGATCCCAAAGATACATAGCGAGTTAGAAGCACAATAATAAAGAAAACCAATATAGCAATTATTATTGATAATGGTGCTAAACTAAGAAATACTCCAGCTGTAGTTGCCACTCCCTTTCCACCTTTAAACTTCAAGAATACAGGGAAGATATGCCCAACAATTGCAATAACACCGATACTAACTATCGTAAGTTCATACATCATCCCACTTGATTCAGGTACGAGTAGTTTCGCAACAATCACTGCAAGTGCACCTTTCAACATGTCAAGAAGCATAACAACAACACCGAGACCTGTTCCTAATACTCTCAGAGTGTTCGTAGCTCCAGCGTTGCCACTACCATGCTCTCTGATATCAATTCCTCTGAGCTTCCCGGCTAAATAACTAAACGGAATACTTCCTAAAAAATAAGCAATACTAATACTCAACAGATACATCTTCTTCCTTCTTCCCTTTGAATATTAACTTGATAGTTGCACCTTTAAAACCAAAGGCTTCTCTGATCTGATTATGAAGATATCTCTTATACTCTTCTTTGATAATAGACACTTCATTACAGAAGAATATGAAAGTTGGTGGGTGGACACCGGCCTGTGTAATATAGAATATCTTGATTCTCTTACCTGTCTTATGTGATGGCTGATGTTTATAAACAACTTTCTGTAAGAATTCGTTGAGTTGTGAAGTTGGAATCCTCTTATTCGATTCATCCCTAACTTCGTTCACAACTTCCATAATTTTAGACATTCTCTGACCTGACAAAGCTGACACAAAGAGAATAGGGGCATAGTCAATAAAGGCAAGTTCATCCTTAATATGCTTAATAAAGCTTCCAACGGTTGTATTGTCTTTTATAGGTAAATCCCATTTATTAACAACAACGATAAGATCTTTATATCCTCTTCTCACATAAGATGCAATTCGTTGTTCTTGGTTGGAAATCTCATCAACAGCATCAATGACAAGAATCACTACATCTGCCCTATCTATTGCATCAATAGTACGCATTGTACTAAAATATTCAACCCCATATTTTACTTTGGATTTTCTTCGAAGCCCAGCTGTATCAACGAGGACATAATCTTCTCCATAATATTTAAGGACAGAATCTATTGAGTCTCTAGTTGTTCCTGGAATATCGGACACAATTAACTGTTCTACCCCAAGAAGGCTATTGGTAATAGATGATTTACCAACATTTGGCTTCCCAACTATAGCGATATGTAGTCTATCATCAGTACTAACAAAATCATCATCTATTGTATCAGGCATACGCTCCAGAAGTTCATCAAGGAAGTTACCTGTATTTCTACCTGAATTTGCTGCGATTGGCATTGGCTCACCAAAACCTAACTGCATGAAATCATAGATTTCCATCTCATCTTTCTCATTATCAACCTTGTTAACGACCAACATAACTCTTTCACTATGAGTTCTAAGAATTTTCCCTAGCATCATATCAAGGTCAGTAACTCCGGTCTTTGCTTCAACAACGAACAGTATCCAGTCAGCTTCATCAATTGCTAATTCCGCTTGTTGACGAATCAGGAAGTCCATTGGTTCATTAGAATCGACAACGATACCGCCGGTATCAATTACCATTAACCGTTTACCATTCCACTCTATATTCTCATACTTTCTATCACGGGTAATCCCAGGCTCAAAATCTATAATTGCCTTTCTCTTACGGCACAATCTATTGAATAGCGTTGATTTGCCAACATTAGGTCTACCAACAATAGCTACTACTTGTTTTCTCATTCTATTAATCCTATAAGTTACTTTTTTTCAAAATTTTACAGCTACCGAATCTGTCAAGATGTGCTTTCGACCTCTTTGAGTTTCGACCAGACATCTATCGCTCTCCGAAGATGTGGAATAACTATCGAACCACCGACAATAAGAGCAACATTCAGAGCTTCAATTAGTTCATCATCCGTAACACCCTCTTTGTAGCAGGTATCAAGATGGTAAGTGATACAGTCATCACAACGCAAAACTGCTGACGCTGTCAAGCCAAGTAGCTCTTTAACTTTGATGCTTAAAGCACCCTCTTTGTATGTGTTTGTATCAAGATTCAAAAATCTCTTGGTTGTAGTGTTTCCATATTCATCAAGTAGTTTGTTTAATCGGACTCTTTCCTCTCTAAACTCTTCAATCTTATCCATATCTAACTCCTGATTGCTGTTTCTTCAATTTGTTATTGACTACTAACCCTGTTATTTTTGTAAAGTGAAATATAACTGATTAATGAATGAAATTTGCATATTATATATAAAAAACATGGAGAACTAATGAAAAGAATAATTTTTACAGCTCTTTTACTAACTGTTTTACTTAGCTTATTCGCTGGTAACTCAGACTTAATAGAGCGAACAGAACGCTGGTATGAGTACAATCCAAACTCTCTACCCCACTGGATGACTCCTGATGAAATCCTGCGTAGCGATGAAATAGGTAGAAACTTCCAGGAAACAGCTCCTCCTGTAGGACCTGTCAGGGCTATATCTGAATTTGATCAGATGGATGGAGTTATGATCCGATGGCCTCTTGGAATTCCTGTTGCCTTAGTTGCAGCACTTTCTCAAGAGATTGAAGTTTTAACTGTTGTAACTTCAGGACAACAATCCAGTTGTAACAGCACCTTCCAAAATAATGGCGTCAACATGAGCAATATAACTTATATGAACGCTTCGACCGACTCTTACTGGTCACGCGATTTCGGCCCATGGTTCATTATGGATGGTAATGACGAATTGGGTGTAGTTGATTTTGTTTATAATCGTCCACGCCCGAATGATGACGAAATTCCTATCACCTATGCAAACACTTATGGTCTTAACCTCTTTGGAATGAATCTTGAACAGACAGGTGGGAACTATATGTGTGATGGACTCGGCACGGCAGCTCAGACACAGATTGCTTATACCGAGAATGGAAACAACCAGACCAATGTTAACAATCTGATGCAGAGTTATCTCGGTATTGAAAACTACTTTGTTATCGATGACCCCAACAATACTTACATCGATCATATTGACTGCTGGGGTAAATTCCTAGCTCCTGATAAAGTTTTAATTAGAAGCGTACCTACTTCTCATGCTCAATACGACGAGATTGAAGCTGTAGCAAACTTCTTCGCATCAGAAGACTGTGCTTGGGGCTATCCCTATGAGGTTGTCAGAGTTTATACTCCAGACAATCAACCTTATTCAAACTCTCTTATAATCAACAATCGTGTATTTGTTCCTGTTACCGGAAGCTCATGGGACGATGAGGCAATACAGTCCTATGTTGATGCAATGCCCGGGTATGATATTATCGAGATGCCAAACACTACTTCCGCTGCTTGGGAATCTACAGATGCACTTCATTGCAGAACCCATGAATTAGCAGATGAAGATATGCTCTATGTTGAACATATGCCGTTCCACGGTGAACTTCCTGCTGATCAGGATGTTATTTTTGAGGCATATATTTACCCCTATAGTGGTGACCCACTCTATGCCGATTCTCTCTATGTTGAATTGACTATAAACGATCAACCTGTGCGTGAACAACTACTACTTGCTAATACTACAGGGAATAGCTATGAAACAGCTCCATATACCCTTGTACCTGGTGCTGAGTATTCTTACTATATCCATGCTGCTGACCAATCGGGTCGTTCAACCGATCAACCAATTATGGGAGCATTAGACCCTCATCAATTTACAGTTGAAGCTGACGCAATTGCACCTGTTATTACTCATGAAGCAATTGTAGGTGGGTATGACACAATACTTCCTATACTTGTCGAAGCTAATATCACCGATAATTCCCAAGTTTTGAATGCTGAGATGGTTTATATGATCAACGATGGTCCTGAAGAATATCTTACTCTTATACCACAAGGTGGTGACATCTTCTCAGCTGACTTCGATGTTCAAACAGCAGGAACACTTACAATAGAATATAAGATATCTGCTACTGACGGTGTTAATGAATCCTTCTTCCCGAGTAACCGTTGGTATTCATTTACTCTAACTCCAACAGCTAATGAAAATGATATTCAACTCCCACTTGTTAACTCATTTGATAGTGTTTATCCAAGTCCTGTCGTATTTGGTAGCGATAATGTGACACTAAAGTACAGCTCAACCTCTACCCCATCTTTCAGCATCTATAATGTGAAAGGTCAGAAAGTGAACGAGTTTACAGGTCAATTTGGTAAAACAGTTAATAGTATTAATTGGGACCTTCAAGATCAGTACAACAACCGGGTTTCATCCGGTATCTATTTCATCAGAATGAATAGTAATGAGTTTAACTCAATCAAGAAACTACTGATTATCGAATAGAATATAGATTTATCCATGTTTAAAGCCACTATCTTCGGGTAGTGGCTTTTTTTGTATAACAACTCTCCTGAGTTGTTTGGAATTTCATCCCAAGCGAGGACGCATGATCTGCATAAACCGACGGTTTAAGAGAATGTGAAAACCGGGTTTGCTGTGGATTTGTGGGAATTTGTTAAGTTGCCGATATAAGGGATAAATTCGGGGTAGAATTAGTTAGCTCCTACCCTATCGTTATCACAATATACTTTAAAAAAATATACTTAAAGCTTATACTTCAACACAACCAGTCCTGAATAGAGATCTGCATTCTCAACTACCACATCGTCCGGCACACTCAAAATCCTTGGAGAGAAGTTCCAGATACCTTTAAAACCACATTCCACCATCATATCTGCAACCCTTTGAGCCACATGAGACGGAGTAGTGATAATCCCAATCTGCACCTGAAGTTTGGTAGCCATATCGGTAAACTTCTCAATGGGATAAACCTGAATATTATTAATCATGGTTCCCACCTTGTCCTTGTTAGTATCGAAGGCTGCAATTATCTGCATTCCTGTCTCCGGGTAACCTTCATAGCCCAACAATGCTGAACCAAGGTTTCCCGCTCCAACCAAGAAAGCTACACTCAAATCTCGCCAATTCAATACCTCAATTATCCTGTTTACCACATTCTCCACATGATAGCCAACTTTAGGCGTACCACTCAATCCGAGAGCAGCGAAGTCCTTACGGACCTGAGTGTCATGAATTAATATCATCTCAGAAATAATCCGAGTTGAGATAAACTCATTCCCTCCCTTCTTTAATCTTCGGAGGCAGTCAACATAGACTGGTAATCTTCTTATCAGCGAAATCTGTAAGTGTTTTTTCATAACCTTCCCTTTTCGTGAACAATATCACGAATCCCAATTTCTACCTACCCTGTCAAGGTAAATTATAACCATGATCTCAAGCACATTTTCATCCTAATATTTTGGTAGCAATTTATACACTCATTACTCTCTTAATCTGAGGACATTTTCACAACCAACACAGTGCAAAAATAACAGATTAGTTATCTCAACTTCTAATAAGTTAGCAATATTCCATTGCATCTTTAGTTTTCAGAAGCCTGCGTCATTAGCAAAGAATTCAGATCCGCAGTGGGTTGACAGTGGGAAATCTGCGTATTGATCCCGAGTGCATAATGGCAGCACAGCTCTGGAACTCATAGTTATAAATACTTGATATATATTCTGTATTTATGCTATAAATCCTCTATTTCATATTGATACAAGACCAACAAACAACCCAAAATGTTTAACTCTTTGTAAAAACTTCATTTATTCTCTTGACACCATAAAAAGGGACATTATGAATTGTTCAACAAATTGGAGGTGAATATGCCGAGACTCACATTATTAGTCCTTATTTTAGTTTTACTTACCGCTTTCACAGCTTGTTCAAAGAAATCTGATCCTGTCGTTGATGGTGTAAAAAGTAGTATTCTAGCTTTACACAAAGTTTATGATGCTGAAATTGAGAAAAATGGTGATGCGAGTGAACTAACAGTTGCCGATGCCCTTGATGAGGCTAAAGTTGGTTTTGTAATGCAATCATATTGGGATTTTGAAGTTCTTGGGTTTCCACCAAAAAGATACATTGCCACTTCAAGTTCTACAAACAGACTTGGTGAAGGTAAGACAATTTGGTATGATGTTGATGACGAAGTTTTCCATGGTTTTAGAATTGACGACGATGAATAAGATAAAATTTTGGAGGTATTTATGCGTAAAATAACAGCGATTGTTGTTTCATTGATAGTGGTAGGTAGTTTTTCTGCTTGTTCAAAACAGGTTGACAAGTTGAAGGAGAAACAACAGGAAGTTAAAGAGCTTCAGAAAGAAGTTATTAAAGAAGCTAAAGAGTTGAAAAAAGACGCTGAGGCTGGGATTAAAGATATCAAAAAAGATATTGAGAAGAAGAAGAAAGATATTGAGAAAGATGCCAAAGCCAGAAAGAAAGAGGTTCAACAAGGCATCAAGGATGCAAAGAAGGAAATAGAGGATATCAAGAAACAGATTGACAACTAGTCTTCACTAACCTTCAAATTACGAAATTAAAAGGGAATCAATATGAAAAAAGAGATGTTTATAAACCGTAGAGAGAAAGCCCTGAATGCTTTAGAGCAGGGAGAAGCTCTCCTTATATTTGCTAATCCATTACCCGGTGGTATTTACCACTTTATTCAGGATAAAAACTTCCTCTACTTTACCGGACTTGAGATTCCTGATGCAATCCTTTTGATGGTCAATTATGGTAAAACTAAAGCTTCCTACCTATTCATAGAACGGAATATTCCGGAGAGAATAGTTTGGGAAGGTGAAAAATTGCATAAAGAGCAAGCCATTGAAGCTTGTGGTATAACTTCTGTATTCTACCTTGATGAGTTTGAGAGAATGATGTCTGCTTATGCAGGTTCTATTAAAACAATCCTCTCTGATAAATTCCAGACAAGTCTCGGAACACCTATGGCAAGACCTGCTATGTGGATTAATAAAATCAAAACTAATTTCCCACATATCAATGTTGAGAGTTTAAATCGAGTTATTGCTCCTCTTCGTACTGTGAAAGAGGATTGGGAAATAGAAGAGATGCAGAAGGCTATCGATATTACAGAACAGGGTATCAGAAAGATACTTGATAACGCTGTTGCCGGGATGCCTGAATTTACTCTCGAATCTATGCTCTATAATGAAATGCTTTCAAACGGTTATAGACACTGGGGGTTCAAACCTATCGTAGCCGGTGGAATGAACGCCACAACCTTGCATTATGAAGATAACGATACTCCAGTTAAAGATAACGTCCTCGTTCTACTTGATGTTGGTGCAGCTTGTAGTGGCTATAGTGCTGATATCTCCAGAACATTCCCTATTTCAGGTAAATTCACGCCTCGTCAACTTGATATCTATAATGCAGTCCTCAAAACACAGAAGACTGTTATTGAGATGGTAAAACCGGGTGTATTGATGGCTGAGTTGAATGAAACAGCTGCTAATATGCTTGCAACAGCAATGTTAGACCTTAAGTTAATCGATGATCCTAAGGACTTTAGGAAATATTATATGCATAGCATCGGCCATCACCTTGGGCTTGATACTCATGATGTTGGTGCTCGTGATTCTGTTCTCGAAGTGGGTAATGTAGTAACGGTTGAACCCGGTATCTATATCCCAGAAGAAGCTATTGGGATTAGAATTGAGGATGATATCCTTGTTACAAAAGATGGACATCGTAACCTCTCTATCAATATTCCTAAAGAACCACAAGAACTTGAAGCAATCAGAACAGCTGCGCTAAAGAAGTAATCATGAGAAGAGCTTGCTATCCCGGGACATTCGACCCACTTTCAAGTGGTCATGTTAATATTGTAGAAAAAGCAGCCCTTCACTTTGATGAGATAGTCTTAGCAGTCGCAGGTGTTACCGGGAAGAGTACTCTCTTCACTCTTGAGGAGAGAACAGAACTCTGTCAGAAGGCTTGTGCTCACATTCCGAATGTGATTGTGAAGTCCTTTGATGGATTAGCTGTTGAGTTTGCGAAATCACATGACTGCAAAATTATAATTCGTGGACTTCGTGCTGTCTCTGACTTTGAGTATGAACTCTCGATTGCTTTAACCAACAAGAAACTTGAAAAATGTATTGAAACTCTTTTCCTAATCCCGAGTTATAGATATCTGTATCTATCCTCTACGATTATTCGACAGGTTGCTCAAGCAAGGGGTAACCTTGCTGATATGGTGCCTGATGATGTCAGGCTGGCGTTGGAAAATAAGTTCAAGAAATAAACTATAGCCCCTTTCGAGGGGCTTTTTTATTGGATGAAATCAATCACCAAATACTCTCCCCATTCATTATCCCCTATCCTAAAAGTAATTCCAAAATGTTTAAAGAAAAAACCTTGACCACATAGGAAGTAATCAAAAATAATCATGTTCGCTGAAAGAAAAGAGGAGCCATAAATGAGCGACAACCAAGAGAGAAATTTACCCTATGATATAAATGCTGAAGCTGCAGTAATATCTGCAATGATGATAGACCAAGCCACCCTTTCCCATGGTGTTACAATACTAAAACCGGAATACTTCTATCGTACATCCCATCGAATAATTTTTGATACAATGATAGAGTTGTATGAGGAGAATCTCGAAGCCGACCCTATCACAATCCTTAGTAGATTGACTCGTAAAGATGCGCTTGAGAAGGTTGGTGGCTCTAGTTATATTACAGAAATCTCCGATGTTGTTCTTTCCAGTGCTAATTTCGAGTACCATTCCAATATCATTATAGACCATGCTCTTCTACGCCAATTGATAGCTGCCTCGAATAATATCATCGAATCAGCTAGGACTTCTGACCTTAGCACAAAAGAGATTGTGGACCAGGCTGAACAACTAATCTTCGAAGTTGCTGAGCGTCCTGGAATGCAGGCTTTTCAAAGCATTGCAGAGATTATCACCCCCACTCTTAGCTATATCGAGCAGGTTAAGTCATCGCACACTCAGACTGATGGAATTGTTACCGGGTATAATGATTTAGATAGGATCACAGGTGGCTTTAGACCCGGTCAGTTCATTGTTCTTGCAGCTCGTCCTGCGATGGGTAAAACCTCTTTCGCCCTAAATATTGGTTTAAATGCAGCAATCTTACAGGATAAGAAGGTCGCTATCTTCACAATGGAGATGGGTGCTGATGAGATTGTCATGCGTATGCTTAGTTCATCCACTGAAGTGAAAATGGAGTCTATGTTAAAAGGCTATGGTCTTGATGAGCCTAAGATGAATAGAATTACAAACTTTGCTCTTGAATTTGCAAACAAAGCCATCTATATAGATGATGCAGGTACTAATACCGCTCTCGATATCCGTGCGAAATCCCGCCGTTTAAAAGCGGAACTTGGTGGACTTGACCTAATCCTTATTGACTATCTACAGTTGATGTCTTCAGCTCGTAATCGTGATAATAGACAGCAAGAGATCTCTGAGATTTCTCGTGCTATGAAGATTCTGGCAAAAGAGTTACAGCTTCCGGTAGTTGCTCTCTCTCAGCTTAACCGTAGTCTGGAATCAAGACCTGACAAAAGACCTATGCTTTCTGATCTTCGTGAATCCGGAGCGATTGAGCAGGATGCAGATATGGTAATGTTTATCTATCGTGACGAGTACTATAACAAGGAATCTGAATTCCCGGGTATTGCTGAGATAATTATTGGAAAGAATCGTCATGGCCCTACCGGTAATATAAAGCTACGCTGGGAAGCAGAATTCACAACTTTCAAATCTCTGGATAATCAGCACTAATGTTTACTCTTTTCTTTAGCAGTATCGGTAAATACACACTCTTTACCGGGAAGTGTCTTGGTTATTTCAGAAATATTCCCAAACGCTTCTATGAGATAATTAAACAGATGAAAAGGATTGGAGTTGATTCACTCTTACTAATCTCAATCACATCTGGTTTTACCGGCTTAGTAACAGCTCTGCAGGCTATATATCAAACAAAGGGATTTATTCCTTTGGATTATATAGGAGTTATGGTCGGAAAGTCTACAATGACTGAGCTTGCTCCTGTACTCACTGCTCTTGTACTGACCGGTAAGGTCGGTGCATCACTAACCGCTGAAATCGGGACAATGAAGGTAACTGAGCAGGTCGATGCTCTTTATTCACTTGCAATAGAGCCGCATGACTATCTTTATATGCCTCGTATTGTAGCAGGGTTGGTTATGTTCCCTATACTCACTATTTTTGCTAACCTTTTAGGTATCGTATCAGCCTACTTCTTCTCAGTATTCAAATACGGGATGAATTTCAGTACATTTTTCACAAACATGCAGAACCATTTCGAGCCCTTTGATCTCTGGAGTGGACTCATAAAATCACTTGTATTTGGCTTTGTCATTACGACTGTAGCCTGCTTCTGTGGCCATCTAACCAAAGGCGGAGCTGAAGGAGTAGGTAGAATGACTACCAACTCAGTTGTCTACTCTGCAATCCTAATCCTAATCTTCGACTTCGTTGTCGCTTGGTTCTTGTTTGGAGTTAGTTGATAAAGTTAACGGTCTTGGTTTAGGTTTCTTAACAATCCATTGGGAGTTTAAATGCCTTTTAAAGTAGTATTATACCAGCCTGAAATCCCTGCAAATACTGGTAATATTGGAAGACTGTGTGTCGGTTCCGGTGCTGAGTTACACATTATCAAGCCAATGCGTTTTATCTTGAGTGATAAACATCTCAAGCGAGCCGGACTTGACTACTGGGATAAGCTCACCCTTGTTTTACATAATTCCTACGAGGATTTCATAGCTAAGTATCCTGATATAAACATCTATTATTGTACTACTAAGACAGATAAACTATACACTGACATTGAATTCAAAGACGATGATGCACTTATCTTTGGACCTGAATCACGAGGGATCCCTGAGGACATTCTTTTTGCTCATAAAGAGATGAATATCACAATCCCAATGTCTGATGATATTCGGTCCATCAATCTCGCCAATAGCGTAGGTATCATTCTCTATGAAGCTTGGAGGCAGGTTAGTTTTGTGGGGAATAAGCAATAATAACACGGACGGACAAAGACCGACACTGACACAGATCTACACAGACTTACAGCGACCCTCATTACTACTGATTTTGTATTTATTGGTCCCTGTCAGTCTGTGTTCTTTTGTATTTGTCTGTAAATGTCCGTGTATGTCCCTGTTCTTTTGTATTTGTCTTTGTTCGTCCGTGTATGTCTGTGTTCTTTCTATTCGTCCGTGACCGTCCGTGTTTCACAATATAGAAGTCAGGTGGTTACTCTTATATCTTCTGCAACTTTACAGATCGCGAGATGTGTGATTATGAGATAGTAACAAAGGCTTTGATTAGTTACAGAAAGAGATGGAAGATTGAGGAAGTTCATCGACATTTTAA